>JBBTYG010000047.1:3153-8864 GCA_038061855.1 Patescibacteria group bacterium
CCATGAATCCCGAACATCGGACGTTGAGACGGGTGACTATCGAAGATGCCGCCGCGGCCGACCGACTTTTTGAAATTCTCATGGGCGACGAGGTGGAGCCGCGCAAAAAATTCATTCAAGCTCACGCGACTGCCGTACAAAATCTAGATGTATAAAAGTTCTGCAATCCTTCGTCACCATTCATGATTTCTTGCCATATCGGATATTTTCTGATATATATAGAGCTCTGAGCTGATTATGATGAATAAGATAAAAAATTTCATCGGCGAATCACGAGTGGAATTCCGCCACGTCAACTGGCCAACCAGGCAGGAAGCGATACGATTAACAAGCTTCGTAATTGGCCTTTCTTTTGCGTTGGCGGTTTTTTTTGGGGCTTTCGATTATATATTCGCGAGCATTCTTAAATTGATCGTAGTTAGATAGATTTTAACTATAAAAACACATGCGAGAAAAAACGCACGCGAATCTGGACATAGAAAAATCGAAAACGAGGAAGTGGTACGCCATTCAAACATATTCCGGCTATGAAGAGGCCGTTGCCCGATACCTCAAACAACGCGTTGACTCGCTCGCTATGAACGACAAAATTTTCAACGTCGTCGTGCCGAAAGAGAAAAAAATCAAAGTGAAAAGCGGAAGGAGGCAGACTATCGAAGAAAAGATATACCCGGGTTATGTGCTTGTTGACATGATCCTCACCGAAGATTCATGGTATGTCGTCCGAAATACTCCGCGCGTAACAGGGTTCGTTGGAGCGGACAATACCACTCCAACTCCGCTTTCAACCGCAGAAGTTGATGCTCTTCTTGCAAGATCAGACAGGGATGAAAATAAATTTACAGTTGACTTCGCAGTTGGCGATCTGGTAAAAATCATAGACGGCCCATTCAAAGATTATGATGGAAAAGTATCCGAAATTGAGCAAGAGAAAATGAGGATCAAGGTATTGGTTCCGATATTCGGGCGCGATACGGCAGTCGAATTGGATTCTCTGCAGGTCAAGAAGATATGATATAACTTAAAACTTTTGACTTTTAACCTTTTAACTTTAAATTTTTAAGATGCCAAACCAGTGTTTTTTCTGCTCGCAGAATATAAAAAACGTTGACTACAAGGAAGTAGACATGCTCAAGCGGTTTGTTTCGAGCCAGATGAAGATAATTGATCCGAAACACACGAGCGTGTGCGCCAAACATCAGCGGAAACTCGCCGAAGCGATTAAACGCGCCCGTTTCATGGGGCTTCTCGCGTTCGTAAGAAAGTAGGACTTATATGGATGGAGCAAACCAAGACATCTTTAGACTGTTCTTTGTTTTTGCTCATCAAAACCAATTTATTGACACGCTAATCGTTTTTCTAGCAACGTATTTTCCATATCTTCTTATTGTTGGGTTTCTTGCTTTCTCTTTCTCACGAAAAGACCGCCGAGAAGGACTCTTTATTTTTATTGAAGGGATGCTTGCCGCGATCATCTCGCGAAGCATTATTACGGAATCAATCAGGTTTTTTTACGATCACCCGCGTCCGTTCGCGGCTCTTGATTTAAGCCCGCTCGTGCATTCTTCAAGCAACTCGTTTCCATCGGGCCATGCGGCTATCTTCTTCGCCATGGCAACGACGCTCTATTTTTTCGATAAGCGTCTCGGAGGCTGGTTTTTTCTTCTCGCGCTCATAAACGGCATTTCGAGAGTTACTGCCGGAGTCCATTGGCCGCTCGACATACTTGGCGGCGCCGTTATTGGAATAGCCAGCGGCTTTTTTGTTCACAAACTTTCTGAGAGAAGCTGGCGAGAACTCGAATTTGGGGCGAAAACGAATACTCCTAAACAAACCGAATCAACTACGTAATACCAGAAACTACTCCGTTACTGTAAGAATGCCCTTCATGCCCATTGCCCGATGATTTCCCACCGAACAGTAATATTCAAACGTGCCAATTTTGTCAGCGATGAATTCAACGGAATCCTCCTCTCCTGCCCGAAGTATTTTTGTCGCTACGCCGAGCTCGTCGATTTTAAGATCATGCATCATATCGCCACTCGTAAGCGTAATCTTGACCTCGTCTCCCTTTTTAACAGTAATAGTCGAGGGCTCAAACGAAAAGTTCTGTCCGTTAACCGTGAATTCTTTTTGACTTGCCGGCCGATTCATTTCGGAAGGCGGCGTTGCGGTTGCATAATCAGACGGAGGATTCTCATTTTGAGAAGGTGCGGCGGTAGGGGCGGCGGCCGTGTTTTCAAAGCCGGAGTTCTCCTGTTTAGGCGCTGGAGAATTCATAAACATCACCAACGCACCGATACCTGCCGCAACGATAACCACGACACCGATCCATATAAAATTTCTATTCATGAAGATGATTATACACTATCTAACTATTTACCGCTCACAGCATCAGAATTCCTAATCTTCTTCGTGCTGAAATCTCGCTTCGTGCGAAAGACCATCGACAAGATCTTTAAGCCGGATTGTCGCCACGCCAACCACCTTGTCTGCCCCGCCGTAATACACAAAAAGCTCGCCCTGAATCACAGCAGTTCCGCATGGAAACACAACATCTGAAACAATTCCTTGTTTTTCATACGCCATCTTCGACTCTAGGATTTGGTCATGCGTGCGACAGAGGACTCTTTCTGGACGCGCGAGATCCAAAAGTGCGGCGCGCACGCTGTAGTGAGACGTTCGTTTCGAGATGCCGTGGTAAAGAAGAAGCCATCCTTTTTCGGTTTCGATTGGCGGTCCGGCGATACCAATTCGGCGCGAGTCCCACATGCTTTCGCGCGGATTCATAATCGCCTTGCCCCCTAGAAATCTTCCATTTTTGAATTCCAAGTTATCAACGCAGTCGATCCATATACTCACTCCCAAACGATGCAAAAATACATACTTGCCGCTTATTTTTTTCGGGAACAAGGCGGCATCCTTGTCATCCATGCCAATCGGCGAAATTAAAATCGGCTTCGCCCAATTCCATTTCTTACTAAGGAAATCACCGAGCGATATCGAGGTGAGCGCGACGCGAGGCAAATGCGCGCCGTCATACGCCGTATAGCACATATATATAGTGTCGCCGATTTTCGTGAGGCGCGGATCTTCGCAGCCGGAATTTCCTCCGGGAACCAGCTTCATTTCAAAATCAGCGCTTGGAACATAGACAGGTTCAAAAAGCCTCTCATCTATATGCAGTCCATCAGCGCTTGTGGCATAGCCGAATACGGAAGTATTGTCGTCGGACATCGCGCGGTAGAGAAGGTGAACCTTCCCTTTTTCGTAGAGCGCTGCCGGATTGAAGGTTGCTTTCGCCTCCCATGCATGGTTCGGCAATGGAGCGATAATTGGATTCTCCACAAAGCGCTTGAGCTGTCTGCTTTTGACTAAAACGAGTTGCTCAAGGATTTGTTTAAGGTTGAGCATTGCAACGCATGACGTGGTGTCGGCGGCGCCATAGTAAAGGTATATCGATTTTCCCTTAACGATCGCACCAGACGGAAAGACAATGCTCGGTACGCGGCCGTAGAGCTCGTATTCCTCGTCCGGCACGAGAAACGGCCGCTTCACTTCTCCTATTACGTTTTTCGGATCTTCAAGGTCAAGAAGCAACGCCTGCACGCCGAAAACCGCGGGAGGAGAAAAATAATTGTAAATATAAGAGTAAAAAAAGAGCCACCCTTTCGATGTTTTTATTGGTACTGCGCCGACTTCAATTTGGTCCTTGTCGCCTTTATTGATGTCTATCACATGTTCGTCGAGCGAAACGTACCATTTTTTCCAATAGCTTTCCGACCAGATGTCCTCAATAGTATCGAAAAATGCGATGCAGATCTTGGCCGGCGGATTGTCGGTATTTACAGTAAGTATGATCGCTATCTTGCCATTCACGCGTTCGGGAAAAAGCGCCATTGCTTTCGCGTTAAATGGAGTTACCGGATGCTTTTCGATTTTCTTCCAATCTTTTGTAACCGCAACGCCAACCTTGATGCCCGCCGCGGAGAAAGGATATGTCGATAACGCTGTGTAGAAAATATAATATGAGCCTTCAAACTTTGTCACGCGCGGATCCTCGCAGCCAAATTTTTCCCATTCCTCTTCCGGCTTCACAAGTTGCCTCTTATTTTTAAAATGGATACCATTCTCGCTTACTGCATAGCCAATCGAAGAAATCTCAAGATTGGCACTCACCCCTAGATCCACAGCTGGAGAAACTGCGCGATATACAAGGTGCACGGTATTGCCTCCGCTGACGGCGCATGGATTATATGCTGCCCGCGCCTCCCATGCATTCTTCGTGTCAGGAGCGATAATAGGATTTTGAGCCGAACGCTTAATGACGAACATAGCGTTTCTGCTTGAGCCTGCCCATTTTTTTTATTCTCACGGAGCCTGACACCTTGAGACCTCTAAGGAATTTGTTGAGATCCGCGCTTGCGACACAGGTAACGGTATCCGCGCCGCCGTAGTAGACGAAAAGCGTTCCTTCGGCAACAACCGCTCCGCAGCTATACACTACTCCAGACTTAAAACCTTCATTTTCATATCGCTCGTCCGGTTCGAGAATTGGATCCGATGATCGGTACAAAACACGCTCGGGGTTCTGATAATCCAGAATCATCGCGCCAATTTTATATTTGCCTGGATCGCGGTCATCTATGGCGTGATAGATGACAAGCCAGCCGTCCTTTGTTTTTATAGGCGGCGGGCCTACGCCGCGAACCCTGCAATCCCAGCATCGTTTATCGTTGCCGATCGAATCGCTCGAATGGTAGCTTGATATGAACGTCGTCCCATCAAAATCCAGGTTGTCAAAATAATCTACGAGAATCTTAGGAGAAATACTGTGGAGAATTGCGTATTTACCCCGGATTTTTTCGGGGAAAATTACCCAATTTTTATGTACTTCGCCTGGCGCCGAGATAAGCACGGCAGGTTTCCACCTCCAATTTTTTCTGAGAAAATCATCCGTTGCTATCGATGCAAGCGCGACTCGCGGATATCCGTTGAACGCGGTGTAGGTCATATAAAGCCGATCGCCGAGTTCGGTTATACGCGGATCCTCACAACCGCCGAATCCGCCCCCAGAGCCCGCATATTTAGAATCGGGAAATATCTTCCCGTTGAACTCAAATGGCTCTCTTGGAACATAAATGGGTTCGCGCAAACGTTCATCCACTCGAACACAATCTTTAGCGGAGGCATAGCCAAGTATTGAAATGCCGCTTGCGCCTATTGCGCGGTATACCAAATGAGCCCGTCCTCCTTTGTATACTGCTGCGGGATTGAATGCGTATTGCGATTCCCACTCATGACTATCGTCCGGTTCAATAATAGGATTGCCAACAAATTTTTCGAGTTGTATGTCTCGGAAGGGTTTAAGGCGGCGTCTTTTCGAAATTGCAGTCGCTTTCCTTCCTCGCCGCGCGGCTATTTTTCGCCCTCTCCCATCCGTCTTTTTCCCGCGCACGCTAACCTTCTTCTTGCTCGCGCGAGAAGGCTTATTTATTTTTTCTTTTGTCCGTGCAGTAATTTTTTTTCGTGGCATTGCAAAAAAACTGGAAGGCTATTTCATAGTAGCAAATATTGGAATAATCATATCACATTCATGTATTATATACATATTATATACAGTCACCGTACAGTCATCGCTTTATTTGATAAATTCTTTTCTTTTTCGCCAAAAAAGTCCTTTCAAATCCTAGCCGAGCGGCGCGTTTCGC
>JBBTYG010000048.1:0-6149 GCA_038061855.1 Patescibacteria group bacterium
TTGGAATTTCCTACGTCAAGCTTACTGGCGGAGATCCTGCGTTATGGTCGCCACTCGCCGAGTGCGTGCAGAAAATCAAAGAGCAGACATCCTGTCGTGTTGAAGTCATTTCTCGCCATCCAAAGATTGCGGGTTTCGCGCGACAACTTGCCCAAGCACGCGTGGACATGTTGAATATCAGTGTTGATACTCTCGACCCGGATCTGCATAGGAAAATCACCGGGGTAAACGACCTCGGTGGTATTCTTGAGGCATTGAAAATTTATGCTGGCATGGGCGTACCGTGCAAAGTCAATGTCGTGGTGTTAAAGGGCGTTAACGATCACGAAATAAATTCCCTAATTTCATTTTGTGAATCTGCTGGGGTTAAAATCGTTAAGTTGCTTGATCTCATGACGGACATCGAGGATGGGACAGAGACTTTCGTTCAGAGGATGCGCTTGCTCGGATTTGATTCTCTTCGCGAGCTTTATCTGCCACTGCAAAATATCGCGGAGAATCTCAGGAGAAGAGCAATCAATGAGCGCCGATTCCAGCAGCCGGGAGGACTTGGTAATCCCATGCTCGGTTTCACAATGAAATCTGGATTGGAGGTCGTGATTAAAGATCATCATGCTGGGGCATGGTATGGATCAATCTGCAGAGGATGCAAGCATTATCCCTGCAGTTCGGCACTTATGGCCTTGAGGCTTACGGCCGATGCTCGTTTGCAATACTGCTTGTTCCGGGAAGATCTATGTATCGACACAAAATTGGTTGAACCTCAAAGACTTACTGATGTCATTGCTAGCGCATTGCGGGTGTATGATGAAGCCGTCTTCCATCAAGGTCCCGAGTGACCAAATCGTTCGCACAAAAGCCCTGCTCTTGCTAATTATGATAGAGTGGGGCTTCTTTTTTGATTTGAGTAACTGCTTTTTGAATAACGTCTTTCATCGCTTCAATCAGGCGAAAAGAATTTAAACTATTTTCATCGTTGATATTCCACCATATATATTTCGAATGCTCAGATGAAAGCTTGACGTGATTATTTACTGGCTCTACTAAAAAATTAAATTGTCTAACGTTTTTCCCATCAGGAGATATGGCATCGAAAGAACCGATATAATCGGACATTTTGAGTACTTCAAGTCCAGTTTCTTCGTGAAATTCTCTTTTTGCCCCGGCTAGTATATTTTCTCCTTGATCGAGTTTACCGCCTGGGATCTCGAAATAGCCGGGCAAAAAATCATCCTGATCAGAACGCTGTATAAGCAATATCTTTTTGTCTAGCTCGGCCACTACTCCAATGAGTATTCTTCCAACTTTGTCTGCTTCAGCTTTTTGTTCCAGCTCTTTCGCAAGTTGTTCTATTTCTAAATTCATATGATTTTATTTAACTTATCAAGGAAATTCTTTTAGTCCGAATTCTTTACATATAATTGGGAAAGCGATCTGAGCTTGGCGAGTTGCCTCTTCCTTGTTTCTATCCAAAATAGCGTTACGGCAATAAATCCAAGCTTCAGGCACCCCTGGAGGAAGTAATAATCTATTATCCCAAAAACGATCATTATCGTCGTCGACAATCTTTCTTGCATTCTGGAAGTCGGGATCTTTCCGATCTAAATGGAGCATGATCTTTTTAAATTCTGGATAGATCCACACACATGCGTCAACTTCTCGCTCTGCAATATATTCGTTCCGCCTGGTCTTCCTTCGCAATCGACTGTCAATAAACTGACCGACGATGCTACCAGCAATTCCGAGTATCGCACCTAGAGTTATCAGAAAAATTTCCATTTACATTGTTTGTTTTCTTTTTGTGGAGATGGGCGGTAATGAGCCGCCGTGTAAAGATGAAATCGTTGAACCTTCTACGAGCGTAGTCTAACGAGGTTAGGCTGAAAGATTCTATATTTAGCCCCGTGCGTAGAATCGTCGGCATGGAGCGAGTCTCCTTGTATAAGACCGGACTTAGCCTAAGAGACCCAAGCTAGCCGATCCCTGCTTACGCGTACCCATTCGATAAACTCAGGGTAAGCTGAGCCTGTCGAAGCTTAAGCGAAAGCAGGAGCTGTAACTCGATTAGAGTTGGCAGTTAAAATTTTGTCCCGTTTACGGCGGAACCATCGGCTCGCCAGCTCAAGACACATCTTTATCGAATCAATACATCCCCATATTTATAACAACAATGTACTTACTTACAGCAGAGATTATAGCATGCAGTCGTAAAAGATCAAATCAGCGGCTACCGCACTTATTTTTCTTTTTCATCATGATGCTGGATAATTTTCATATGATCCCGCGAGATGCGATAACATTGCCAATAAATCTGGATACGTTTTGTTTTGTCGAGCGGGAGAAGGTAGGTGGCACAATCCAAAAAAATAGATGCGGTTTTTCCATCAAAAATTTCATATTGGGAAATACGTCGGTGATCGTAATGTTGTATCACTTCAAACTCTCCCAAAAAAATTCAAAGAGTGAGAGCAGACTATCCGCGACGCTTTTGCTCCGGACGTAAATATCACACTCACTATTCTTCAAGACGGAATATCTACGCAGGCATGCTTATCTGCCAAAGTGCCTCAAAATAATTTCGGTGTCCTTGTGCAATGTCTGCACTCTCAATTATGAGGCCAAATGTTTCTTTCTTTGAAGAGAGATAAATAACTTTATTGTCGTACACGTACGTAGTTAATGGGAAAATCATGCCAGGCGGGGAGTGCCGAAATTCTCGTAGATCTTTCTCGCGCGAGGGATAGACATGCGGGATATCCCTTTCTGGCGACCGAATCACGCGCAATCGGATCCCTTTTTTAACTCTTCGCTCAACAATGCGGTCAACGTAGGGGCGTCCCAGCACTTCCCAAATATCCTGCACCGAGAAAATTCCAAAAAGTTTTCCCTCTGTGCATGTAAGTGTGTCTTCGTATACCGTTCGATATCCTTCGAGTCCTGGATAATAAAGAATGCGTGGTTTGTGCTCGGTTGTTGCGTGAAGCGATTCTAGCTGTGGGATAACTTTTTTGAGTGCTTCTTGTTTCTCCGCAAAAAACTTTTCGAGAATAGACGGCGACTCTGCAATAAACATTTTTTTCTTGCCAACGGTAGAGACAGCAAGAAGCCCCTTGGCGATCAAGGTTTCGACGGCGTCATAGGCATTTGTTCTCTGGATTTTTGCGTCCTTCGCGATAGTTTGTACGTTCGAAGCGCCCAGTTTCAAAGCGGAAAGATATACTTTCGCCTGTTTGCCGGAAAGGCCGTATTCAATAAGAAAATCCTCAAGGGCGCCTATATTGTATAGCTTCTCCATACAAATAATGTATCAAATAAGCTAATAAATATCAAGTATTTATATTTTTTCGTCTAAAATTATACAAAATTTGTATTTTTATCATTGACACTATCGAGAGATAGGAATAGATTCACTATATGAATATGAATGAGATCACAGCAAAATGTCAGAACTGCAAAGCATCATTTATTATTGGTGACGAAGATCACGATTTCTATAAAAAGATTTCCGTTCCGCCGCCGACGTGGTGTCCAAAGTGCAGAATGATTCGCAGACAGATTTTTAGAAACGAGCGTTCTCTCTATAAACGATCTTGTGGCTTGTGTAAGAAAAATGTAGTCACGATGTATTCGCCGGAAAAAAAGCTTGTTGTCTATTGTAATAATTGCTATAAGTCGGATACATGGGATCCGCTCGTGTATGGCAAAGATTACGATTTTTCAAAACCATTTTTCTCGCAATTCTTGGATTTAATGAAAGTGGTACCACGGCGGGCGCTTTACATTGATTTTGGAACAAATAGTGACTACGTAAATTGGTCCGTACACATCAATAATTCATATCTCGTTTTCGGTGGGCATCATTATGAAAATTGCGCGTATTGCGCGCAGGATTTTTATATAACTGACTGCACAGACGTCGATTTTTCCCAGCGCAGCGAACAATGTTACGACTCAATCCATCTCCGAAGATGTAATCGTGTTCGTTTCAGTCAATATTCGGAAGACTGCGCGGATTCATGGTTTCTATTTAGCTGTCGCAATTGCACAAACTGTGTAGGGTGCACTAACCTACGCAACAAGAGTTACTGTATATTCAATATGCAGTATACAAAAGAGGAATACAACAAGAAACTGAAAGAACTCAATTTGCATTCGCATAGCGGAATCCGCGCAGTAGCCGAAAAGTTTTTCAAAAACTCACTCGCGTTCCCACGAAGGCATGCATGGGTGCGAAACGCGGTAAATTCAACAGGGGATAATCTCGAACAAGTTAAAAATTGCGCGCATTGCTTCCACGCGACGGAAGTTGAGGATTGCCGCTATTCGTTTTTCGTACCAAGCGGCGCGAAACAGGTATACGACGTTGATCACGTTGGATTAGGGGCAGAGCTTACGTGTGAACTCATGAGCGGTTTTGGTGTAAGCCGCGTTGCGTTTGGTAGTCGCGTGTATTATAGCCATGACACGTATTACTCCGACGACTGCTTCAATTCCGCGTACCTTTTTGCTTGCATTAGTTTGCGGAAAAAAGAATATTGCATTTTGAATAAACAATATTCAAAAGAGGAGTATGCGACACTCATTCCGAAAATCATCAAGCACATGAATGTTATGCCATATGTAGATGCGATGGGTCGTACCTACAAATACGGAGAATTTTTCCCGTCAGAACTTTCTCCATTTGCCTACAACGAAACCGTTGCCCAGGAATATTTTCCATTAACCGAAGCTGCGGCGCAAAAACTGGGGTTTTCTTGGCGGAAAACAGACGCTAAAACGCACAATATTACATTTGGCCATAACAAACTTCCAGATTCGATCACGGAAACGTCCCCATCAATAGTTAACGAAATAATTAATTGCGGGCATGGTGGGAAATGTAATGAGCAGTGTACGGGCGCATTTAGAATTATTCAAAGCGAATTACAGCTGCTTGTACAATTAGGTGTCCCGATTCCACGACTGTGTCCGAATTGTCGCCATGCAGTTCGCCTGTCTCTTGCTAATCCTACTGCGCTTGTCGCAGGTAATTGTCGGTGCTCTGGAGATAAGTCTACAAACGGTTCTTATAAAAACACCGCGCAGCATTTCCACGGCGTTGATCATTGCTCGAACGAGTTTGAAACAAGTTACGCGCCCGACCGACCGGAGATTGTTTACTGCGAGAAGTGCTACCTTTCTGAAGTGTCCTGATCCGTTCGAATAACTCAGGATCATCCCGAATGTTTTATTGAAGGATGAACGTTGCCGAAGTATCAGGCGGAGGTAGTATAGCAATAATGACCCTCCGTGCGGGAGGGTCATTGCACTTTTCCGGACTTATTTTTTCTTCGGCCGGTAGTTAATGGCGAAATATCCGCGCACGAAGTCACGATCGTTTCGGAATTCGTATCCGACCGTGAATGTGGCGGTGATCGACGGGTGAATCTTGATCGGTAAGGGAAATACGACGCGCGGCCCGATGCCGAGCGAATCATCTTTGCCCGAAAAGGAAAAGATATTTTCCGATTCTACTCCGAGCCGGAAAGTATATTCCCAAAGGCGGATTGGTGTATCAGCAGCGAGGAGCGCGTAAAATCTTCCTCTTTCCAATCTCGGGAAATATTCCAAGTCTCCAGAAAGACTCAGGCGAGTAAAACTCTTATCGAGAAAGCGGACATTAACCAGCGGGTCGCGATATCCGTCTTGTGTGAGTTTCGCTCCGCCGAGAAGTTCGATCCAGCTTCCTTTTGCGCCGTAGTCGTAAGACAATCCGCCGACGAGGAGCGATTGCGCGTTGTTGTCTTTGGCGGTGATATTAGAGAGCACCGTCCATGCCGCAAGGCTAAAGCGTGACCAGACATCGTTCGTAGTAGAGAACGGGATCTGGTAGTGGATT
This sequence comes from Patescibacteria group bacterium, assembly GCA_038061855.1. Taxonomy (GTDB): domain Bacteria; phylum Patescibacteriota; class Minisyncoccia; order UBA6257; family 2-01-FULL-56-20; genus JBBTYG01. The sequence continues at coordinate 5,879 of JBBTYG010000048.1, forward strand.
GGAATTCGGAGCTGAACATCCGGCTCCGATTGCGTTTCTGCGGCCGTTGCTGGTGCAGTGCGGAACAATGCGGCGCACACGAGAATTACAGACATTTTTCTCATAACTTTTCCATCTACATTTCTAGCTGCGCGACCTATAATCTGAATGAGAGAGGTGTCGCTTCGCAAAAATCCTTCTTTATCGGCGTCCAAAATTCCAATGAGTGTCACTTCCGGCAAATCCAATCCTTCCCGCAAAAGATTTACTCCGACAAGCACATCAAATTCTC
>JBBTYG010000049.1:0-5756 GCA_038061855.1 Patescibacteria group bacterium
TTCGCGCGTCCCACCTTTTGGCTTCTAAAAAACCGTTTAGTTCGTTTGTGGTGCGGGATACGAGAATCGAACTCGTGTCTCAACCTTGGGAAGGTCGCATTCTACCACTAAACCAATCCCGCCTATAGAGAAATATATATTGATTTTGTTTTCGGAGCAAGTATGATACAATAAGGATACTAGTAAATTATATTAAAGAATTTTCATGCAAAATATAATAATTTATTCCACCCCAACTTGTCATTTTTGCCATATGGCCAAAGAATTTTTTAAGGCGAACAATGTTGTTTATACAGAGCACGATGTCGCGGGGAATATAGAGAAAAGAAAAGAAATGATAGACAAAAGCGGGCAGATGGGCGTGCCGGTTATTTTTGTCGGAAAAGAAATGATTATTGGTTTTGATAAACCTAAAATAGCTAAATTACTCGGACTTAGCTGAAAGCGCTTGTGTCCTCGGCAGGAATCGAACCTGCAATTACTCCTTAGGACGGAGTCGTTATGTCCATTTAACTACGAAGACTATGCATATAATCTAACATATAAAAAGATCATATGATAAATTTTGTCAAAAAACCAATTAGTATCGCATTCTTAGTAGTTTTTCTCGGTTTTATCGCCGGAGGGTATTTTTATTTCAACCGAGAAAAAAAGCCGGAGTTTGAAGTGGCGATAGCCAGACGAGGCGAAATTGTTCAGGAAGTGAGTGTCACTGGTCATGTAGAACCGGTCCAAAGCGTTGAACTTGCCTTTGAAAAAAGCGGGAAAGTTTTTGCCGTATACACAGGTGTTGGAAAACAAGTTTTAGCGGGCCAAGCGCTTGTTGCGCTTGAAAATTCAGAACTGGCCGCCCAGCTTCTTCAGGTGAAAGCTGATGTAAAAATACAAGAAGCGAAATTAAATGAATTGCGCCGAGGGACAAGACAGGAAGAGATACAGGTGCAAGAAACAAAAGTCGCCAATGCCAAAATCGCTATTGAAGATGCGAAAAAAAATCTTGTTGACAAACTGCAAGACGCATATACTAAATCTGATGATGCCATAAGAGGCAAGATAGATCAGATGTTCACCAATTCGCAAACACAAAATCCTCAACTAAAATTTGGAGCTGTTGATTCAAGTTTAAAAAGCGATGTGGAAGGACGGAGATTATTGTTGGAATCTAATGTTTTTCCCAAATGGAAATTATCTCTTGAGGGGCTGATAACTCAAAGCGGTCTTACAATATATATTGATGAAGCAAATAAATATTTGAATGAAATGAAAATATTTTTGGATAAATTGTCGTTTTTCGTGCATAATTCTAATATTTTTTATGTGGTAAATGGTACGAACCAAGACATACCAAATTCTTGGAAAACCGATATGGCAACCGCGCGAACGAATGTTAACGCCGCCATAGGCAATATTACCGCCGCGGAAGAAAAATTCAAAAAAACCGAGTCCGATCTCTGGCTAGCCGAGCAAGAACTTGCTCTTAAAAAAGCCGGCGCGATTGAGGAACAAATCGCGGCGCAAGAAGCGCAAGTGGAGAAAACAAAAGCCAGTGTAGAAAATTACCAAGCGCAAATTGCCAAAACCGTCATCCGCGCTCCCATTTCGGGGATTGTCACCAAGCAAGACGCCAAAATCGGAGAAATTGTCTCGGCTAATGCGCCAATCATTTCTCTTATCTCCATATCCCAATTTAAAATTGAAGCCAATGTGCCGGAAGCTGATATCGCCAAAGTAAAACTCGGTCATACCGCCAAAGTAACGTTTGATGCGTATGGCAACGATGTTGTGTTTGAGGTAAAAGTTGTTGCGATCGACCCGGCCGAAACTATTATTGACGGCGTTGCCACTTATAAAATTTCCTTCCAATTCACTGAAAGAGACGAACGGATAAAATCGGGTTTGACCGCTAACCTTGATATTTTAACCGAAAAACGAGAAGGCATTGTCGTCATTCCCCAGCGAGCGATAGTGATTAAAAATGGAAATAAAATCGTCCGCATTCTTGACGGAGAAATGCCTAAAGAAATAAAAGTAAGAACCGGTCTGCGCGGGTCGGACGGCAATATAGAAATCATCGAAGGCGTAAGCGCAAACGATAAAGTAGTTATCTTTTTTGAGTAGAAAATATGCCACTGATTGAAGTAAAAAATCTTCAGAAAATCTATGTGAACGACGGCGTGGAGACTCCCGCGCTTCAAGAAGTTTCTTTTTCTATTGAATCAGGAGAATTTGTGGTTATTCTGGGGCCGTCGGGTTCCGGCAAATCGACGCTTTTGCATCTTTTGGGATTTCTTGATACGCCCACCGCGGGAGCTTATCGCTTTAACGGAAAAACAATCAATGATTATTCCAAGAAGGAAATTGCCCAAGTTCGCAATAAAAAAATGGGTTTTATTTTTCAAGCTTTTAATCTTCTCGCCAAAACCACGGTGCTGGAAAATGTAAAATTGCCTCTTCTTTATTCCGATATGCCGGAAGCAAAATGGAACGAACTTGCGCTCCAAGCCATTCAGGCCGTCGGTCTTTCCCATCGCGTCAACCATGAATCGTCCCAGCTTTCTGGCGGCGAAAAACAGCGGGTGGCCATCGCGCGCGCTTTAGTGAACGATCCGCAGGTTATTTTTGCCGACGAGCCGACGGGCAATCTTGATTCAAAATCGGGGCAGATTGTCATGGATATTATCCGACGGCTTTCGGAAGAACAGGGTCGAACGGTTGTCCTTATCACCCACGAAATTTACACAGCTGAAAACGCCAGACGCATCATTGCCATGCGCGACGGCAGAATTGAAAACGACCAGAAAGTCGATCGCTCTCGCCTCGACAGCCGTTTTCAGAAGTAAATTTATGACTTTCGAACATACATTCAAAACCGCTCTCACCGGGCTTCGGGCGCATAAATCCAGGTCAATCCTCACGATTCTTGGGATTGTAATCGGCATTACGGCGATAATTTTAATTATGGCCCTGGGGCAAGGAGCGCAAGATTTGATTTTAGGGCAAATCCAGGGGCTTGGCTCAAAAACAGTCGCGATCCTTCCGGGCCGCCAGCCGAAAGGTCCAGCCGACATCGCCAGCCTTTTTTTAGATTCTTTGAAAGAAAAAGATTTGGAGAGTTTGCAGGAAAAAAATAATGCGCCGAATATCCAGGATGTTATGCCGATTGTCTTCGGGCCGGTGCGACTGGCGTATCAGAGTGAAACGCACCAAGCGACTCTTTTGGGAGGAGGAAGTTTCACCGACAATGATATTATCGGAAAAATTTTTGATGTCTATCCGGAGCGCGGGCGTTTTTTTAACTCGGAGGAAGTAAAGGGAAAAGCGAGTGTCGCCATTATTGGCGATAAAGTCCGCAGAGAGCTTTTTGGGTCTTCCGACCCGCTGAATGAAAAATTAAAAATAAATGGGAAAAATTTTAAAGTTGTCGGCGTATTGTCATCCAAGGGACAAGTTTCCTTTTTCAATTTTGACGATATGTTATTGGTGCCGTATACGACGGCCCAGGAGTATATTTTGGGACGGAAATATTTTGACAGGATTCTGGTTGTGGCTTCTTCTGAAGAGACAATAGCGCGTGTTGTTGAAGATATAAAAATAACATTACGCGCGAATCACGACATTACCGATCCAGAGAAGGATGATTTTTTTGTTGAAACTCAGACGGATATCGCGCAGCGGCTGAGCACGATTATAACCGCTTTAACCCTGCTCCTCATATCTATCGCCGCTATATCGCTTCTGGTGGGCGGTATCGGCATTATGAATATTATGCTCGTATCTGTCACCGAACGAACACGTGAAATAGGTCTGCGCAAAGCGCTTGGCGCCACCGAGAGCGATATTATGCGGCAATTTCTCTTAGAAGCCGTTATTCTGACCGCCATTGGAGGAGTTGTCGGCATTATTCTCGGCGCTGTTTTTTCTTTTCTTGTGTCCCTTATTTTATCGAGAATTATCGCTCTGGGCTGGGCATTTGCCTTTCCAGTATCGGCGGCGATTCTCGGTTTTGGCGTCTCCGCCTTCGTCGGGCTTGTCTTCGGACTTTACCCCGCTCGCCAGGCATCGCTCAAAAGTCCGATCGAAGCGTTGAGATATGAATGAAGTTTATTTTTTTTAACTTTCTTCCGAGTTTTGATTTTTTTGTCTATTTTTGCTAGTATTTGCATATGTCGCCGGAAGAAAGAGAGCTTTTAAATAGGAGCGTCAGTTTAGCCGAAGACAATAATAAAATATTGCGCTCGATGAGGAACTCGATGCGTTGGGCGAGTGTTGCCCGGGCTATCTACTGGATATTTATTATTGGTTCCGTAGTCGGCGCTTATTACCTGATTCAGCCGTATATTGATCAGATAGCAAGTGTATATAGCGGAGCAAAAAGCAATTTAGACAGTTTTAACACCATGCTTCAAAATTTTAAGAAATAATAGTAGTTTTTTCATCCGAAAACAAAAAAAACGCCGAGGTAGCTCAGTTGGTAGAGCGTTCCCCTGAAGAGGGATAGGTCCGCAGTTCGATTCTGCGCCTCGGCACCAGAAAAATTTTTCTAAATTGACCTGACTCTGACATTATTCTTCTTTTCTTTGTCCACTTTTTTGATTTTAATAATAAGAAGCCCGTGTTTTTCTGTCGCCTCGACTTCTTCCGGTTCCACTTCGGCTGGGAGCGAGATGGCGCGGGAGAATCTTCCCCAGTAAAGCTCTTTGGAAAAATAATTATTTTCATCTATCGTTCTGGATTCTTCCCGGTGCCCTTTTATGGTGACCATGTCGCGGGCAATTGACAGTTCTAAATCCTCCGGCTTAACTCCCGCCACCATTGTTTCCACAATAATATCCGTCGGAGTTTGATAAACATCGATTGCCAATTCCGCTTCTTCGTTTTCTTCCTCAATCCAGTTATTGTTCGACTTTTTATTTATTTTATTTTCCCTCGCTCCATTTTTCTTTGATTCTTCATGTTCTTCCTCGGCGCTAACACTCCCAGTCAATATTTCCCAAAAACTCCTATTTTTCTTTTTATCCATAGTATTAATTCATTCTTCTTACTTTTTCAAAAAGTAACATTACGATAATAGTAACGACCCATAAGAAACCGAACACTTTTAAAAAATCATTTCCACTATTCCTTATTATAAAAAAATTAAAGACACTATGCAAGGCAATCGCGAACAGAAGACCGATCACTAAATACGATTTTCTCTTAAATCCTTTCATCTGCAAAGAAATTCCCAAAGCGACGCCCAAAATTCCGCTGGAAACAGTATGCAGAAGGGTAGAACCCAAGAACCGGAGCTCTCCGGTAAGCAAGCTTACAGTATTTTGGCCCATAGAAAGGGGTTTGAGCAGAAATAGGCCATTTTCCAGGGCGGCAAAGCCCAAAGCCGCGGTTATTAAGTAAATCGGCCAATCTATGGACTCATCTATGTAGCTTGTCTTATAAAGGACAACCAAGACGGCCAGATATTTTATTATTTCTTCGGCGCTTGCCCAGAGGATGAGTTGCCATTCGTGCGAGTCGATATTTCCTTGTATAAATTTTTGAATTGGCAAAACAAAAATAACCGCGATCATACCCACCATGAAGACTATCGCCAAGAGTCCTTTCGGTTCCGGATTTTTCTTGTCTTCTTTAAGCCAGAACCACAGCCATAAAAGAGAGGGGATAATTCCGCCTAAAAATGCCAAGCCTAAAATTTTAGGGTCGCTAGTCATTAGACTTGCCCTGAACAGAGTCGAAGGGCCATTTTTCAACCATTAATA
>JBBTYG010000050.1:0-2319 GCA_038061855.1 Patescibacteria group bacterium
CTTCAACGCCAGAAAGACCAGCAGTAATCCGGTAAATATCAAAAGCGCTATAAAAATTGCCTCTTCCATTATCTGGAACATCATTGCAATAAAGCCAATATAGTCAATCGTGCCGCTCTGATAGAATATGACACATTCGTAAATAATCGTCATTATTAATGTGGTAAGCGCAACCGCAGCTAATAAGCCGAAAAACTTGCCCAAGATAATTTGCGACCGGGAAACCGGCTTTGAAAGTATGAAGTATAATGTCCGCCGCTCGATTTCCTTGTATATGATCGAGGATCCCAAAAATATCGCCGCAATCAGGCCGAAAATATAAATTCCGGCAAGTCCGAAACTTTTTACCGGAACTATGTCGCCGCGCGCAAGTTGCGCGACAAATAGACTAGAAAGAATGAAAAGAACCGCGAAACCGACAATCGCGTATAGCACTTTATCGCGGATCGCTTCCCGAAATGTATTTTTTGCGATGACAAAAATAATTTTCATATTTTGCTATTTTTCTCTACTAGCGAGATGAATCTCCCCTCGAGAGAGCTTCCATTGGAAAAATCTTTTACAGGCCCGTGATACAACAGCATTCCATTGTCTATTATTCCAATTTCATCGCACAGTTCTTCCGTATCATAAAGAATATGGGAATTAAAAAAAACGGTTTTGCCTTCGCGTTTGAGCGACTTGATTATTTCCTTAATCTCCCGTCTTCCAATAGGATCAAGTCCATCCAATGGCTCGTCAAGAAAAACATATTTTGGATCGTTCACTAGCGCTTGGGCGAACCCGAGACGCTGCTTCATTCCCTTTGAATACGTCCATATTGCCTTATTTCGCGCGCCATATATGCCAACTCTCTTAAGGAGGTCTTCGCATTGCGCGTCGGTTTGTTTAGAGCCTAAAAATAGTTCTCCAGAGAATCGCAAAAATTCGAGTCCGGTAAGCCTGTCGTAAAAATATGGCGCCTCAGGCATGTAGCCAAGTTTTTCGTGCACAAGCACTTCCGCAGAAGATGTTCCATCGATTTCAATATTCCCCGCGGATGGAGTCGTTATACCCACTATCATCTTCATTGTCGTTGTTTTACCAGATCCATTCTGGCCTAAAAAACCGAAAACTACTCCGTCTTTAATATGGAGAGATAAATCGCGTACAACCATATCCTTCCCATATTTTTTTGAAACTCGAGAAAGTGTGACCATGTTTCTCTATAAAGTATAGCGCAATACGGCTCACATGCGAAGAAAATATGTGGGAATTACGTGACTTGCAATCTGCTTGGTTTGGCTAATTCCGATATTGCATGTGCGCTACAATATGTGCTACAAATAGACTAGAAACTTGATAAAATAGCCTATTTTCCTGCGGTAAGGCGCTTTTGAAAGCGGTTTACCGCAGGAAGGATAGGCGCGTGATATACACATGCCGCGGTGAAGTCGCACCGTCCAAACTAACCACCTTCTTGCGTCGCGAACCAATGGGTACCGCAATAGGACTAGCCGCGCTGGTCATCGTATTTTCGATGTTTCTGCCGCATGTGTTACGCGCATTGGAGAACTTCCTGCTCGCGTTCTTTTATAAAGCAACGGCCGTGATAAATTCGTTGCCAGCGAGCCAACCGGTTCAAATCCGGTAACAACTTTCCCGCGCACTTGAGGCGCGGGCAGTTTTTTTAAAACGCCTATCGAAAAGAGCGGATTGGCTCTAGCTCCACCGAGGCCAGCGCGAGCGCACGTATGATTCTACTTCGCTTAGTTTAAGCGGTGTAGATACGTTTCCGGTGCGAATATAGAAATGTTCGACGTCGTCGAATTTCAAATATGCAGGCCGTGCGCTTGGCGCGACATCAACAACACAAACATCCCTTTCTCCGATCTTGTGGAACCGTAGTTTTGCAAGCTGTCGGAATTCCGGTCCAATGGCGCTATTAAATATCTGCGTGAAATGGTTTTCAAATCCGTCGCTGTTCCGATGTTTCAGAGTTTGATAATCGCTTTCTACTCCAATGAGCTCTCCGGCATCACCAACGCCGATTATTACTGATCCGCCTTTCGAATTAAGAAATGCGGCGATTGTTTTCAAAACCGATTTTTCCAGTTCTCGGTTTACAGCGCGGCTGTGCCGGTCAAATCGAAGCGATGACTTGAATTCAAGCGATTCGTGCTCGCCCTGCGAGATAAGTTTCGAAACATCTAGCCTCTTATTTGATGAAGGCAGGGGAGAAGCAATGCATGTTTCTATGATTTTCAGATTTTGTAGCGGATACGAAATATCGTCCAAGGTTAACACGTTTGACGAACTGCTGTTTTTAATCAGAATAGT
>JBBTYG010000051.1:0-2054 GCA_038061855.1 Patescibacteria group bacterium
CGCCGTGGGCGTTTATATAATCGTTGCTTCTGACATAGCCGTTAATTTCAACCTCTGCCGAAGCAAAAATGTCTCCGCTCGAAGAGTCCCCCGGCCCAGCGGCAAGAACCGCCAGATTCGCCGGAAAATTAACCTGGAATGGCTCACAGGCAAAATTTGCGAAATCATAAATCTTTGTATTGACCAAACTGTTGTGTACTGGCAAAACCGCGCCGTCTCCATCGCAGGCAATCGCTTTAACTACCGTATCCGAAGTCAGTGAGAGCGGAACAAGCTCCACGTCAATCTTGAGCCCCCCGCCGCCGTTTGGCCCAATCTGCCCGCACACTGGCGTTGGCACCGTCAGAGGGTCAAGTCCCGCGCCGTATGTGTAGTAAATATGCGTGGCATCTGGGTCGGTATCGGTCATGACAATATCTACCGTCCCGGTGAGATTGTTTCCGCCGGCCGAATTATCCCAGCCTATGTCTCCGGGCGGAGTCAATACAGGCGGATCAATTTGCACGATTGTCGCGGTAACATTTAAAATATGCGCCTCGAACGCGGCGAGCGGAATAACCGCTAGGAGTATCAAGACTGGAATCAATGAAAACTTCGAGAAGAAGAGAAGCCGTCCCGCGCGAATTGAAAACCTCATCGCGCTGAGCGCTACATTCACCCAGCCCCATAGGATGCCAGATTTTCTAGAAGGCGATTCTACTTTTTTGCGCATCTGTTCTTCGGGTTTCATGATGTCTTTTACAATTTTTATGTTACTTTCTTGTGGCATAGACCGTTACAAACCCCAAGTACGGCAATCGGGCGTATTTTCCAAAAACTTGGTACGTCTTCCCAACCACGCTTTCGTATTTCACCGGAGCGTCGTCTGTGAAATTCGCGTCCCCTTTCGTGACGAGTTCATCCGCTTCCAACTTCACGATGCGGTGGATTGTAAATCCGCTATTGTCCGTGTTGCGGTAAACGATAATATCTCCGACCCCAAGTTCTCCGCGATCTACTCCCTGAATGAACACCAAATCTCCTTCTTTTAAAACAGGCCACATGGAACCAGAGGTTATTGCCGCCATCGGATACGGCGTGTTGAGCGACCAGGCGAGGAATTTAGGAAGTCCGAACACAACGATCGCTATTATGAGAACATACGTTCCGAAGCTGATGACTGCCCGCGCTACCTTTTTTGCTGTGTTTTGTTCCGGCATATTTAAAATTCTCTTTTACTAATTTCTACCTTGTAATCCCAAACGTCGGAATTTTGAAAAGATACACCCGTCCCTTGTATTGGCTGTCGATCTCCGCCGAGGCAGGCATATAAACGGTAAACTCAATCTTGGCTTTATCGCGCGGAGCGAGCGTGAAATAATTGTTGTCTATCTTCATCAGTTCTCCGATCTTGCCCGTTTTTACGATTGCGATATACATCGGGATCGGCGTGCCGTTTTCAATGTCCACTTTCCGCACCGCGGAGGTGCCGCGCGATAGATCTCCGAAATCAAGAGCATCGGCTGTCGGGTTCACGCCCACCCTTCCCTCCCCTTCGATCACGCGAACCAAAGCAGGAAATTTATTTGCGTCCAGCGTAACGTAAAAAGCGAAGAGAAAAACAACGATCAAAATCACGCCGATTACCTTCTCGTGCGTTTTCATCGGCGCGCCGGCGGTTTTCGTGAGCCAGCCACGCGCTTTTGCGCCGAGACCTTTGATAGAAAACTTGGTCTTTTTTTCGTTATTTTGCAGGTTTTCCATGGTTTGTATTATTCTATTTTCCCTCCGTCTTTGTCATCCCGGAAGTCTAGCAGGGCTGTCCGGGATCCAGTATTTTCTTGATTCGTCTGGATTCCCGCCTGCGCGGGAATGACGGAAAAAAGGGATTATTGACTAAACTTATATCAAGCGATCTTAATCGCTCTAGCCTCGAGCCCGCTCTCAAGAAGCAAGCCCGAGAAAGAACGATCATCTTTTCTGCAAAAGAACTAGAGCTTATCTGACATAAACCGACCCCCCCTTGTCATTCCCGCGAAAGCGGGAATCTATGCTTTCCTTATGATTTTCTGGAT
>JBBTYG010000052.1:0-4382 GCA_038061855.1 Patescibacteria group bacterium
AACCGGATTATTTTTCGTACGTCGAGAAAGAACTTGCATGAGACGGCGCAGTTCTTCTTCTCGGCCGATTACTGGATCGAGTTTCCCCGCTTTCGCTTTCTCGCTGATATTGATCGAATATTTCTCAAGAACCTGAAATTTCGACTCTGGAGTTTCATCCGTGATGCGGACCGACCCGCGAAGCTGGGCTAAAATGCGAAACGCCGTCTCTCTTCGAACCCCAAACTGCTCCAAAATATTCTTCGCGGAAGAAGGCGTATCAATAATCGCGAGAAGTATGTGCTCGCAGGAAACAAATTCGTCTTTCTGCTGTGCCGCAACTTTTGCGGCATGATCAAGCACCTTCATGAGCTCTTGCGAAAGATATAACTGCCCAACAGTTGAACTCCCTATGATTTTTGGAATCCGATTGAATTCAAGCTCAATATGTTCGTCAAGTTTTTCAAGATTCACTCCAGAACGGGAAAGAACAGGAATCACTAGCGACTGCTGATCTTCAAGCAGTGCGGACAATAAATGGAGGGCCTTTAGTTCGCCGTGATTTTTGCTCGCGGCGAGTTCCTGGGCGTTTTGTAATGCCTCCTGAGCTTTAATTGTAAAACGATGAAAATTTGCCATGGTTATTTACAGTATACCCCGTAGGAACCATAAAATGGAAGTGGAGAAATATTTTCCCGCCGGACACGCGCAGCACCTCATACTTCACTCTTCGGCTTTTGGCCGTTTCGCAAGAACAACATTGAGAATAAGATCTTTTTCGCCTCGCCTAATTTTCACAGCAACGCTTTCGCCTACGTTAAAACGCGAGATAGCGGCGCCTAGCGGATAGTCTTTGTTTATTTTCTTTCCATTTAATTCAAGAATGATGTCCTCTGCAACAATGCCGGCCACGTCGGCCGGAGAACCGGGAGTAACCGCCGGCCCATCATCAGACCCTCGCACCAAGGCGCCATAATCAACCGGAAGTTTCTGTTTTTTTGCGACATCGGGAGTAAGTATTAAATATCTGACGCCTAAAAACGGCACTTCAATATCGCCGGTCTTCTTGACCGAATTAATATCGCGCTTCGCGGCATTAATAGGAATTGCGAAACCGATATTCTGCGCGCCCAAGGCAACGGCCGTATTGATTCCGATTACCTCGCCCCTGAGATTCAAAAGCGGTCCGCCGGAATTCCCCGGATTGATTGCTGCGTCTGTTTGGATAACCCCCTCTATCGTCTCCTGGCCAATGCCGACGCCGGAAGCCGTGACGCTTCTAGATAAGCCGGAAATAACGCCGACCGAAACAGTGTTGCGAAACTCCCCAAGCGAATTCCCGATCGCGATTGCCGTCTGCCCAAGCTCAACTTCATCGGAATCTCCGAGTTCAACAGCAGTGAGGCCCGCCGCACTAATCTTTATTACTGCCAAATCCTGCATCGGATCTTTAGCAAGCACTTTCGCGTCGTATTTTTTCCCATCATTTGTAAACACCGTATATGACGCGCTTGAATCGGCGACAACGTGTTTATTGGTAAGAATCAAGCCGTCCGAGGAAATAATGAAGCCGCTTCCGCCTCCAACTTCCTGAAGCTTGCTGCCCTTCTCGCACGGCACGGAAAATTGCGGGAAATCATCCCCGAAAAACCGCCGGAATTCTGGCGGAAGGTCTGAAAACGGATTTGATGGACAATTCTCAATGATAGGAACGTTTTTTGAAACCGTGATCGAGACAACCGCCTGCGACGCTTTTTTAACTGCCGCAACAACTGCTTTTTCATAGTCGATGGCTGGTTTATAAAGGGAAATTGGAGGCTGGTTCACCTCTATCCGAGGAATACTGGAAGGCGCTGGAGATGTGTTTGTAGTATGCCCGCCGAAAAGCGGAGCGATTAGTCCCTTCAGGAAATCCAAAACATCAGCGTGGACGGGCGCGGGCGTAAGTATGCGGAATGCAAAGAAAATCAAGGCGAAAGCCGCAACCGCGATTAAAATTTTTCTGCTCGTTTGGTTTTTCATCCGTTCGATTCACTCAGGATGACCCTGAACTTGTTGAATGGGTCATTTTTTTGATTATATGGCTCTGGCTACTACTTGCAAGACTTCAATATTTTAATATTATTTTTGATTTTTTTAAGAGCTGCGGCGATATGAGCCTGCGTAGTCGGCCGCCCAAAACTGAAGCGGATGCACTGTCGAGCGTGTTCTTTGGAAAACCCGAGGGCTTCAAGTACATGAGACGATTGAGACGCTCTCGTATGACACGCGGATCCGGAGGAAACTGCCACGCCGAGAAGATCCAGTTTTGTGATAAGGTGTTCCGCGTTAGTCTCTGGGAAATATACGTTCAAAATATTCGGAAGGGAAAAAATCTCCCTCTTTTCTTCCCTGACGCCTGACACTTGATACTTGATACCACTATTAAGCTCTGCCCGAGGAGCTATTCCTTTCAATTTTTTCCAAAAGTAGTCCCTAATTTTCAAAATTCTCGCGCACTCGCGATCCCGCGCGGAAGAAACAATCTGAACAGCTTTTGCGAATCCAATAACAGAAGGAACATTTTCCGTGCCGGACCGCAACCCAAATTCCTGCCCACCGCCGGTTATTGTAGGGGTCAAGGAACAAGGGTCATGAGTCAAGGAAGAAATTTTTTTTAATCCGCTCGACGTGATCCGTGATCCGTGACCCGTAACCCGCGCGTACAACGCCCCTATCCCCTTCGGCCCATAAATCTTATGAGCTGAAATTGTCATCAGGTCAACGCCGAGTTCGGACGGAACGCAAGGCAAAAACTGGAATGCCTGCACAGCGTCGGTGTGGAAAAGCGGAAACCTTGACACTTGGCCCTTGACCCTTGGCCCATCGCAGAAATTTCGAATTACCTTCGAAATTTCTGCGATGGGCTGCACCGTTCCAATTTCATTATTCGCGTAGATAATTGAAACCAAAACCGTTCGCTCATTCAGGGCCGCCTCCAACTTTTTCAAATCCGCAAAACCATGCCGATCAACAGGAATTTCCACGATCTCGGCTCCATCGCGTTCGAGATCGCGCGCGGTCTCCCGCACTGACTCATGCTCAATCGCCGAAATGATTATCCTAGGTTTAAATTTTTGATCTTGCATTGCGCTCCTTATCGTTCCACGCAATGCAAGATTATTCGACTCCGTCGCCGAACCGGTGAAAATAATTTCGCGGAAGTCGGCATGAAGAGCATCTGCTACTGCCTCACGGGAAGCATCGAGAGCGGCGAGCGCCTGCTGGCCAAAATAATGCAAAGAGCTTGGATTCCCAAACACATCTGAAAAATAAGGCTTCATTGCGCGAACCACACGTGGATCCACGGGTGTCGTAGCGGCATAATCAAGATAAATTCTATTCATAAATCAATATTACTAATTTCTTCTATTTTCCTGCGAAGTTTATACGCATTTCCGTGTTTCAGCAAACCCAGATATGAATGAATTGTTTCTGCTTTCGAAGCATTTTCAAGTTTCTTAAACATTCTACGTTTTGTCGCGGTTCGCAATACCCGATGGTCGGGAAAATGTACCCATCCCAAAAAATCCACGCCGGAAGCAAGTGTCTGTATAAAAACTTTGTCGGGATGCAAGTCGAGCTTCAACTGCTCGCGCAAAAAATCGCGGCCGTGGGGTAAAAGATTTTCCAGTCGCGCACGATCCTCAGATATAATCACAAAATCGTCTGCATACCGAAGATAATACTTCACGTTCAACCAATGTTTCACAAATTGATCGAACTCGTTCATGTATACATTCACCAAAAGTTGGGAGGTCAGATTTCCGAGAGGCAAACCAATACCCACCGCAGTTGAATAAAAACTACCGATTATTTCTCCGAGCAGCCATAAAACATCTTTATCGGCTACATATCGCCGGAGAATGGCGAGAAGAACGGCATGATTTATTGACGCAAAGAATTTCCGAACATCGCATTTCAGAACCCAGCACGTCCGGGTATTATTCTTGCCTGCCTTCCTGCTAAAAACGCGGAACTGATTGAGCGCTCGGTGTGTCCCCCTGCCAAATCGGCATGAAAAAGAATCTGCGATAAACGTCCGCTCGAAAAATGGATAGAGGACTCGATACAAGGCGTGGTGCAACACGCGGTCGCGCACGCTCGCCTTATGAATGTCGCGTGGCTTTGGGTCCGAAATCTTGAACGCTTGATAACCACCGTGCCGGTAGGTTAGATTTATCACATCGGCATGAAGGGCGAATAAATTCTCCATAAGCCGCACTGAAAATTCATCAACGTCTGCCTTGTCGCGTTTCCCGCGCGAAAATTCTTTCCATGCGCCAAGCAGGTTTTCCATTCCGACTATGTTCTCTAAACTCATCTTGAACACATTTCTCATGCAAAATTCTTTTCCTATAACC
>JBBTYG010000053.1:0-3225 GCA_038061855.1 Patescibacteria group bacterium
TAAGGTATTTGGCGATGATCCGGAGAATATGAATCGCGCGGCCAAGCAAGTGCTCTCCGAACTTGAAAAGCGAGAAGGAATTGAAAATACGCGTATTCAGCAAAACACCGTTGTTCCGGAATTTCGTATCTATGTTGATCGAAATCGATTGGCTGAATATGGCTTGTCACCGAGCGAGGTCGTTAGCGATCTTGAAATGGGTATTATGGGAGATACTATAGGGCAAGTACGTCTCGGTCCCGCCTCAGTCAATGTCGTTTCGCGATATGACGCGGAGTCAAAAGGTACTATGGCATCTTTGCGGGACTTATCGCTTCCTTTTATGGGAGTGGAATCTCTGGGGTCAGTGGGGGATATTCTGGTTGAGGGTGGTCAAAACAGTCTTGACCACGAAGGGGGAAAACGCGTACTTGTGGTATCCGCCAACTATCAGGGTTCTGATGTGGTTGGAGCTGTTGGCGGAGCAAAAACCGCGCTTGAATCGCAAAAACTCCCTACCGGAGTAACTCTTTCTTTTGAGGGAAATTATAAAAGCCAAAAAGAAAATTCACGACGGTTAGCATTGGTATTTATTATTGGGGTGATCATGATTTTCGGCGTACTGTATCATGCATTTAAGTCGGTTCCGGTCGTGCTCTTGGCGATGACAAACATCCCGACAGTTTTAATTGGCGGAATGGTAGGCGTATGGCTGACCGGCGGATCGGTGAATCTCGCGCACCTTGTCGGGTTCATTTCGCTCGCGGGGATTGTGTCTCGAAATGGAATTTTGCTAATCGGCCGCAGTTTAACGCTCGTGCAAAAAGAAAGATTGCCATTCGCACCGGAGACTATCGTAAAAGCAACGCTTGATCGCGTGGTGCCGGTACTCATGACATCGCTCGTGGCGGCGCTTGCGCTTATTCCGCTTATTATTTCAGGGGGCGATCCGGGAAAGGAAATGCTAAATCCGTTGGCAGTCGTGATATTCGGAGGGCTCGTCTCTTCAACGATCATTTCATTGTTTTTAACGCCTGCTTTATTCTATCGTTTCGGCAAAAAGGCCGCCTTAAAAGTTATAGAAGTTGAATCTGGATTCTAAAATCATGATCCACGTTAATATTGGGCGCGCACCGCCAAAGCTAGGAAAAGAAACTACCAGTTTGACGAGCTCGGATTGCAGGTATAAATCAAAAAAGTAACAAAGTTAGATAAAATAAATATGAAAACACAAACATTAATTATCGGAATAGTAATCGCTCTAGTTATAGGCGTAGGAGTAGGATATTCATTTGGAAAAAGCGCGAATGATAACGGAGATAAAACACAGGAGTTGCAAGATTCGATCACCATGATGAATGAGCAATCGGCAAGCATACGAAAGATGGCGGATATGATGAAGTCAGGCGGCGCAGCAATGCAGGAAATGGGAATGAAATACAAAGATGATGCGGCGGTGTCTTATGGAAAAGACCTGAAAACGATCGGGGAAAAATATATGAAAGAGGATGCGGAAGCGTCAGGGGGTAGCGGATATATGAGAGATATGATGGGACATTAAGAAGGATAAATTTAACTCCATGAAGGCTCCCTAGCGGAGTGCTTAGAAATATAGGTTATCCACAGGCGCCGTATTGACAAATAGGGGATAGGGGTATAGAGTATACGCAAAGGTCGACGTTAAACCGTAACTATACTCATAAAAAGATGGTAGATCAAAAGCTAAAAAAGCGCGCAACTCATCGGGCAAAAATCCTTCGTGGTCAGTTTGATGGACTTATTAAGGCTATCGAGAAAGAGGAGTATTGCCCAATTCTCTTGGAGCAGTCGCTCTCCATTCAAATGTCTCTCAAAAGCCTTAATGCCTTTCTCCTCGAAAATCATCTTCGGTCGCATGTGAAGCACCAAATGCAACACAAGGGAGGTGACGAGAAAGCGGTCAAAGAATTAATCAAGATTTATAACTTGTCGAATAAGTAATTCACATGTCTACTAACATCACCAAGAAACTAAATAAAGCTGGAATGCATATCGAGCCAGGGACAAAAGCTTTAGACGTAGTGTGCGGCATGGAGCTTGATCCATCGCATGCAAAACTTCATGCAGAGTATCGGGGAGAAGTCTATTATTTTTGTTCAAAAACCTGCAAGGATCACTTCGTCAATGATCCTAAAAAATACGTCGGTTAATTAATTCAAAACATATGGAACAACTATCACTAAAAAAGTACGGCTGGAAATGCGTTCTTGGGGCTGAAATAGTATACGTTCTTTGTGTATTAGGCGGATTTCTTCCGCTTCGTAGCGCGCAGGGCATCGAACTTCATCACAGATTCTTTGAGACTTTGCCTGGTTTTACGTGGATCAATTTCGGCAGTTTCATGTTCGGCGCGGTCTACGCGTTTGTCTTTGCTTGGATTTTCGCCTCGTACTTCGTTTGGATGCATAATTCAAGTTTGGAGAGAAAATAAAAACCATGAATAATCACGATTCCAAAATGATGTGGCTCATGATGCTTTTCTGCGCCTTTCCCTTGGTAATTCTGCTGTTCGGCAAAGACGCAGTAGGAGAGTATGGATGGTTCGCCATCTTAGTAATTGGGGCGCTCGTCATAGGTCATTTCTGGCTCATGCGCAAAGGACATAACAATAATTCATCATCAGAAGATCAAAAAAATGCCGACAGTCGAACGCATGAACGCAATAAACATTCTTGCCACTAATTTTTATGCTTTATATCGATCCGGTTTGCAAAAAGAAACTTAGGAGGAAAGAGAAATACGCCATTTTAAAATTTGGCGGCAATGTTTATCACCTCTGCTGCAAAACATGCAAAGAGGAATTTCAGAAAAGTCAGATTCAATACATTCTTGATGGAAAATTGCGCGCAGAGCGGAATAATAAAGAAAAATAATCCTTCGACGCAATCAAAATTATGGTGAATCTATCGAACTATACTTATGCAAAATAGCATCGCAAAATCTATGCTGTATGGAATACTCGCAACCATGATTTTGCTTGGAATTTATTTTACGGTGCTTTCTTTGGTATCTGGCTGGAATTTTGCTCAAGATCAATTTTCCGTTTTTTGGTATTTCATTGTAAGTCTTGCTCTCGGCTTCGGTGTTCAGATCGGGTTGTATACGTATATAAGAGGTTTCATTAAAGGAAAGCGCGGCGAAGGCAAGGTTTTGAAAGTAACCGGCACAACGTCAACCGCGGCGATGATTTCTTGCTGTACTCATTAC
>JBBTYG010000054.1:0-4641 GCA_038061855.1 Patescibacteria group bacterium
TGGGCTTGCGCCCGACAGCTCGTATACGGTTCAAGTGTGCCAAACAGGCACTTCCATCTGCGACCAAAGCGATTCATATTTCAAAATTGTTTCAGGGAGTTCGACAAACAGTCCTCCAAGGATAATTGGCTTTCCGGCTATTCCAACAAACATTCAACCGGGACAGACGGTAAATTTCTCGTGGTCGGCAACAGATGCGGACAACGACGATTTGTCGTGGTCGGTTGATTTTGGCAATAGTGGAGGAGGAAGCTCGTGCAGTTCGATTCGCAGAAGAGGAGGAACCGGTTGGAATTACAGCGCTAGCCATATTTGGAATCAGCCGGGAACTTACCGCGTTACCGCCACTGTGTCGGACTGTGTTGGCGGCAGTGATTCAAATTCGTTTACCGTGCAGGTGGGAAATGTAACAACTCCCTCCATTACCGTTCTGTCGCCGAATGGAGGAGAGAGTTGGCAAGTTGGTTCAGCACAGACAATCAAGTGGCGAGATAACGGACCCATAGTAGCCTGCAAAATTGATGGTTCCACTGGAGTTACGACGTGTCCTCCGCCTAAACTTTATGACATCAAACTCGTTCCTTATTATCCGCCGTGCACAATAGGGTTTCCATGTGCCTCTGCCCCATATCCATACATCGCTTCCTACACGATTGCCAAGGGAGTATCGGGTCAATCTTATCAATGGTCTGTTGGGCAAGTTATTCCTACTGAAACAACCCCACAGAGTTCAATAAACAACATCGCTCCCGATGGTTCCTACACTGTCTATATCTGTCAAACTGGCACGTCCACCTGCGACTCAAGCGATTCATATTTCACCATCGCCGCGGCACAGACAATTCCTATAAAATCCATATCAATTGATGCTTCAAACAATGTGTATTTTAGTCTTTCCCAGCAGGCAAGCGCTTGCCTGCAACTTAAAGATAGCCAAGGAAATTATTTTGCTCTAAATTCTTCGCAGTTCTCCTATTCTTGCGCTAACACTACTCTCTTTACCGGTTATCAGACAGAACTTGTAATACCGCAAAGCTCATTTACCAAAACAATCATTGCCGGGCAATATTATCAGGTATGCAACGCTGATACCAGAGGAAATATCTACGCTGTATGCAGTAATCCGATACTTGTAACCACCTCGACCCAACCCTCCATTACCGTTCTTAGCCCGAACGGGGGAGAGAGTTGGCAGAGCGGAACAACCCAAACAATTAGATGGAGCGGTAGTGTTGCCGGCTCGGTAAATATTTCTCTCACGAGTTATTTTTCTTGTTGGAATGAAGAACCAGCTTGTAATGCCCCGACCGTTCTTTATCCTATCGCAAGTAACGTCAGCGGCTCTTCATACAACTGGACGCTTGGCAGTAACATTCCCGACGGTCAATACAAAGTCAATATTTCATCCGTCGTAAGTCCAGGCGTTACAGATCAAAGCGATTCTCCATTCACAATTGTCGCCGGAACCACGACAACTTCGTCGGTTCAATCCGCATCGCTTAGCGAAACAGCAAGCGCGCTCGATTCGATCCAAGCGATAATAAATCAGATAAAAGCGATACTCGGAACGCAATAATGGTAAGGTAAATAGCTGGGAAACAAATTTATTTCCTACTTGGCTCGGTTTTTATTTTTTCTGTAACCGGTTAAAATTCAAATAATGAGACATGATGAAAATGACAGAGAGAGAAAGGTTTCGGATGTAAAGTGGCCAGTTTCGCCCGCCTCTACTTCACAAAACAACATCGCGAAAGAACCGCCCAGCAAAACTGCGCTCGTCGGTGTTTTTTTGCTCGTGTGCGTATTTGTGATTGCCGGAGTTGTTTTTTTTCGGAATATAACTTCGAAAATTCCGGCATTTCAGGATCGTCAGGCGGAAAAATTGGAAGCCGGGATAGAAGAAACTAATAAATTTGGTTTAGATGAAGCCGAAGGGAAATTGGGCGAAATGTTTAATGCGCTAAAAGCGGTTTTTACGGGTGCTGGAGAATCAGTTGTCGGAATCGGTAATGTGGCGCAAGAAATTTCAGATCTTGCCGAAGACGTTAGTTTTTTACATGAAAATATCCTGCGCATCGGTATGCAAAAGCAAGGGGATGTTCTTATTTCTCGCCTCGAATCTATTTCCGATCACTTGAGAAAGATATTGGATGAGGGAGATAACCTGGATGCGGTGGCTGTGGCGCTGGGCGGTGTAATATCAAATTCAACGGATTCGCCTCTATCTCTCAAGCTTGAGCTCTTGAAGTCGCAGAGGTTGGTTGATTCTGCGCTCCTATGGCTAAATTCAACAAGCTCGCGGCATATGTTTGTGATGCTTCAGAATCCCTCAGAAATTCGTCCGGCCGGCGGTTTTCTGGGCAGTTATGCTGATGTAAGCATCAACAAGGGAAACATAGAGTTGGTTGATATCCGCGATATCAGCGACCCGGATAAAGTGCTCATGCAAAAAACTATTCCTCCGAAGCCGCTCCAAGCGCTCGTCAAAAATTGGAGGGCAGCAGATTCGAATTGGTTCTTTGATTTTCCGCAATCGGCTGCGACAGTCCTGCGGCTTATTGAGTCTTCGGATCTGTACGTTAATACGGGCACTGTATTCGATGGGGCTATCGCGGTTTCGCCTAAGGTGATCGAGGACATACTAAAAATCATAGGGCCGGTTACTTTGGGCAAGAAAACGTTTACCAGCGAAAATTTTTTCGCAGAGATCCAAAAAGCCGTTCAGGCTGGGCAGGCGGCCAATTCGGTAGGTCGCGCGACATATCCGAAAGGAATTTTAAAAGATCTCGGCGCAGCAATACTTGAAAAAGCATCTTCTCTTGATGAATCCGACAAAAGAGGTTTTATTGATCTGGTATTGGATTGGATAGAGCGAAAAGATGTGATGGTTTATTTCAAAAATTCCGATCTTGAGAATTTTGCTGGCGAGTACGGCGTATCCGGTGCAGTATATGAATTACCAAGAGATTTTGTTGGCGACTATATTGCTATTGTTGAAGCTAATATCGGCGGAGGGAAATCCGATATGTTTGTGAAACGAGATGTAGCGCTTGATAGCCAAATTAGCGCGAACGGCACTGTGAACAATCGCATAGCAATAACTCTTGATCATAAGGGTAATACAAGCGGGGATTGGTGGTACAAGATTCCAAGCCAGTTATATATGCAATTATTTGTTCCGCAGTCAAGCCATCTCGTCGGATTCAGCGGCGGCGTGGACAAAAAAGTTGTGTCGCCAATTGATTATAAAAAGAGCGGATATCTCGAAAACCCGCTGGTTTTAGAAATCGAATCAAGCACTGAAAAGGTTTTCTCATATCCGCTCGTGGAGGTCCACAAAGAAAATGGCAAAAAAGTTTTCGCCGCATGGTCACAAATTAATCCTGGCGAAAAAAGGCAAGTCGTTTTCAACTACACTCATAGACTATTTCTTCAGCCCGCCGACGATCAGACATACAACTTTGTGCTTGAAAAGCAAGCGGGAACGGAACGGAAATACGCGGTCACTATTAGCGCGCCTCCCGGGTTTGTGTTTAAGGAAAATAATCTTCCCATGTTTAGATATGAATCAAATGATCTGCCAGGAAGACTGATTATTGCCCTTACGCTTAAAAAAGCATAAAAATACAGATAAAAAAATACTTACGCGGCATAAACCTTCAATCGGTGGCTTTCTTGGGCTGTGGTAGAATGATTTTCTAATGACATCTGAATCCAGAAAAAACATCCGGAACTTCGTAATTATCGCTCATATCGATTCCGGCAAATCTACGCTTGCAGACAGGTTTTTGGAAGTGACGCACACCGTCGAAGCGCGGGATATGCGGCCGCAATATCTCGATCGACTTCCTTTGGAGCGCGAGCGCGGGATTACGATTAAGATGGCGCCAGTCCGAATGATCTATACGACGCAGATCAACGCGGATTCCGACGCAGATCAACGCGGATTATTATACGAAGGTGTAACGTATAAAATACGAGGCGCTTTATTTGATGTTTATAACACATTGGGTCCTGGATTTAAGGAAAGTATTTACCAAAAATCTTTGGAGGCGGAATTAGCGAAGAGAAATTTGTCATTTGAAAGAGAAAAAATATTAGATGTCACATATGATGGTAAAAAGGTGGGTGTTTATAGGCCAGATTTTGTAGTAGAAGAAAAAATTGTTTTAGAAATTAAAGCGCTACCTTTTCTTGGACAGCTTGAGAAGAAACAAACATGGAATTATTTGCGTGGCTCAAAATACAGACTCGCCTTTTTAGTTAATTTTGGTGGTAAAGAAATCGAGATAAACAGAATTGTGTATGACGAAATCCGCGACAATCCGCGTTTTGATCCGCGTGAATCCGCGCAGGTTGAGTATGTACTCAACCTGATAGATACTCCCGGCCATTCAGATTTTTCATATGAGGTTTCCAGAGCCTTGGTTGCCGTAGAGGGAGCCATATTGCTTGTTGACGCGACGAAGGGAATACAGGCGCAAACATTGTCGAATCTTCGTTCAGCGCGCAAGGCCGGCTTAACAATTATCGGCGCAATAAATAAGGTTGATTTGAATTTGCCGCATCTCGAAAAAATGATTGCGTCCGTAGCAGCTTTATTGGAAGTCAAAGAGGAAGAGATATTCCGCATTTCCGCAA
>JBBTYG010000055.1:0-2013 GCA_038061855.1 Patescibacteria group bacterium
ATAAAATCCGATTGATAAACCCACTGTGCCTCTGCGAAATGGCATTAAATGAGAGTCAGTAATTAATACGCCGCAGTTTCTTATCCCGTATTTCTTTCGCAACCACGCCCAAATTATTTTCGCAGATTCGTTGGGTTTAAGCGGAAGCAGAGTAAAATAATTTCCGCTGTTACTTTTGTCGATTCCGGCTGAAGCAATAAAAGCATTGTGCTTTATTGCGGCCTGATATTCGAAGAGGGGAGTCTTGATTTTCGGAAAATAATATTCGGCTTCTTCCGGCACAAGACCATCGCGCTTGTGTGCGGACTGGGACAAGCATCGTCCTTCCCAAATACTCACCGTCTTCGAAGTTATAACCACAATACTTTTTTCCGCAAGTGATTTTATTGAGTGCCTCATCGCATCTAATAAATCGTCTTGGGGAGGAATGAGCACTCTGGTTTTTATCGGCGTTACAATCATGCTGTTGTATAGTTTTTTAATTTTACCAAGTTGATGACCAAAAATATCCGCACTGCGAGAGGCGGCTATTTAGAATCATGAACCGCATAAGTAGCGCCCCTTCGCTTAGAAAAATAACAAGCTATGCACGAAGCCAAACCAAGTCGTAATTCTATGGCTGTGAAGCATGTGTTTATTTTGTAAGCGCCGCCTGTGGCGCAGATTTCCTAGACAACCTTATCCTTGGGCTCTTATTCTGGGACTTCAAACATTGAACGCAGATAAGTTTTCTAATTCCGCCCACCTTTGCATATTGGAGGTTCGGATACTTTCTTGATTTCGACGTCGGGTTATAGTGTCCCCGGAGCAAGAGCCGCCTTCCGACGATAATGGAGCCCTTGCCGCAATTTGAACATTGACGCATTGAAATTTTATGAGTCATGGGTCAAGAGTCATGATTATATTTTCTTAAATACCATGACTCGTGACTCCTGATTCGTGACCCGAATTATTCTAGTTTAACTTTCAACTTCTTCGACTTTTTTCGATTAAGTTTTGGAAGACGGACGGTAAGAATCCCATTCTTAAAATTCACAGTCGCGCTTTCCGGATCCACTTCCTGTGGAAGTATCACGGAACGAGAGAATCTGCCCCAGTAACACTCCTGATAGAAATAATCTTGGTCGCGCACCTGGTTTTCTCGTTTCCTCTCTCCCCGAATCGTGATCGAGTCGCTCGATACGTTGATGTCTATATCGTCAGGCTTTACGCCAGCAATAGCCGACTCTATGACAATATCATTGGCCGTTTGATAGACATCTACCGTAAGCTGGCCCTCGGGATCTCCGTTCGATCCGTTTTCATTAACCTCAATTTTCGATCTTTCCATAACGCCGCTGCTTGATTTCGCAAGCTCCACTTTCATGTAATCTTCTTCAGCCTTGTTTCGCTCGTCAGATAACTCCTCAAAAAACTTTTCGTTTGTGTTTTCCATTTTTGTAATATTGTTTAACGACTTTTAAATTATTTTTCGTCTTAATTTCTCAAAATCGCTTAATACGAAGAAACCGGCAATTGAAAGGAATACAAGGATATACATTAGATTACCATATTGGATTATAAGGTAGTTGAAAATGGTATGCAAGCCGGTCGCTACTGCCAATCCTATATAGATATATTTCTTCAGTTTGAAGTCACGAATGTCGAGCGCCCAGAAATAGCCAATACATGCGGACGCCAGGGAATGGAGCAAAGTTGCGCCAACAAAACGGAGGGAGGTGATATGGAAAATGCTGCTCATAAAAGCGCCTTGCGCTGTATTTACGCCGGTAATTGCCCCGAGATTTTCGATCGTCGCGAATCCCAAGGCGGCAGCAACCATATAAATCATTGCGTCAACTGGCTCATCAAAGTAGGGGCTTTTATTGACGCTAATATACGCGGCGCCGAACTTCGCCAATTCTTCAATGAGTGATATGGCAATAAGCGAAATGACGCTTAATCGCGCAATTCCAAGAACGGGGAGGACGCCGATGTTCAAAACGGTCTCCGCGATGAGCGCTACGGCAGCGG
>JBBTYG010000055.1:2023-14734 GCA_038061855.1 Patescibacteria group bacterium
GGCCATTCCCAGCACGAACGTGGAGGCAATAAGCCGCCGCGGCTCCGGATGAATATCTTCCTTGAGATAAAAAAGCAGCCACGCGAATCCGGGAAGGAATCCCACGAAAACGGAAAAAAGTATCGTAAGTGGATTTGCCCCGGAGAAATCGATACCTAATGTTTGCATAGGCGTATTACCAATTTTCTACCATAAGGAGCCCATCGGAATGGAGTTTGCCGTATATCTCTTCGGTTATAAACGGCATGAATGGATGAAGCATCTTCAGAGACCCGATGAGGATTGTTTCGAGCGTCTGATAAGCGGCCGCCTGATCCGCAAGATTTTTTTTTGCTTGTCTGCCGCTCGGCGCAAAAGATTCTTGAATATCAACATGTCGCAGCCGCGGCTTGTATTTCTCAATAATCTTATCCGCAAACGTGTGCCAGATATAATGATATACCTTTTCCGAAGCGAGATGGAATTCAAATTTTTCTATGTGTTTTGTTATTTCAAATTTTATTTTCGCGAGTTGTTTGAGATTTTTCCTATCTTCGGTTGTTGGAACAATGTTTCCTGACCTATGACCCATGACCCCCGACTCCGGCTTGTTCATCAGTACAAACCTCGCTATATTCCAGATTTTCGTCGCGAAATTTCGATAACCCCGTATTTTTTCCTCGGATATTACGATGTCGCTCCCAGGCGTGTTGCCGACGACAAGCGCCATCCGGAGCGCGTCTGTTCCATAGATTTCCGCGACGCCCAAAGGATCAATGACATTTCCTTTTGATTTCGACATTTTCTGGCGGTCCTTGTCTCGGACTAACCCGTGGAGATATACGGTCTTGAAGGGAATTTTCCCGGTTCGGTAGAGGCCGAGCATAATCATGCGAGCCACCCAAAAAAAGAGGATATCGTGACCGGTTTCCATGACATCCGTCGGGTAGAACATATCAAAATCACTCTTAACTTTTAACTTTTGACTTTTAACTTTTGACATTGACGAACTCTTGGCTTCTTGGAAGCCGAGAGTGAGGAACGGCCACTGTCCCGAGGAAAACCAAGTGTCGAACACATCCGGATCTTGTTCGTAGAAATGCCCGCCGCATTTTGGGCAGGGATCTGCGAGTTCCAATTCCCATATCTCTGCATTACCTGCGAGCTTCGATTCTATAATTGGAATACCTTTGATTTTATTCTGAAGAGTTCTCGCAACGCCGCCATGACCAACTATCACAACATTCTTGTGGCGATGGATGGCATGATGTTTCTGAAAAGCATTCCACATCCGCGTTGTAATTTCCTCCCACGATGCTCCGCCCGGTACTCTGAAACTAGGGTCGAGGTGTCGTGAAAACGATTCAGCAGAATATTTCTTTTTTACTTCATCATGTTCCATTCCATCCCATTCACCAAAACTTCGCTCGCGTATATCGTTTTCGACGATAATTTCCGCACCGCACTCTTTCGCGATGATTTCTGCAGTTTGCCTCGCGCGTATTAAAGGGGATGTAATAATAAGGTCGATTTTTTTATTTCTCAATTTCTTCGCAGATTCTCTCGCTTGAGCAATGCCGGTTTCGTTAAGCGGTATATCTATTGCTCCCTGGAAACGGTTTTGCTTGTTATAATCCGTTTCTCCGTGCCGGACGATAAACCACCGCGATTTTATTTTCGGATTAATTTTCGTTTCTTCGCACCCAAGACAAAACCACGCGGGAATCCTAATGCCCCAGACAATTTGCCGCGAGATGTTCCAGTCGCGAATTTCGCGAAGCCAATGAAAATATATCTTCTCCGCGTTCTTAGGGAAAAATTTTATCTTTCCGGACTTCACCGCCTCGATTCCTAGATCTCGAAGGGCTTTTCCTGACTTTTGACTTTTGACTTTTGACTTTTGACCTTGAGCATGCGGCGGAGCCGTCATGCGAACGAACCACTGCTTTCTGATTTGCGGCTCTATCGGAGTACCGCATTTATAGCAGACGCGGACATTGTGCAAATACTCCTCGTCGACTTTGACGAGTAGATCTTTCGCTTTTAACTTCTCGATGATTTTAGGGCGAGCCTCGGAGATTTTCATGCCCGCGAATTCGCCTGCAATCGGCAGAAGCCTGCCATTAAAATCTATGATCTGTTCTTTCTGCAAGCCGTGCCGCTCGGCGATTTCAAAGTCAGCCGCATCGTGCCACGGAGTAATCGTCATGACGCCCGTGCCGAATTTCATGTCTACGACCTTGTCTTTCACGACGGTTGCGGTGATCGGGCCGTTGATCCATTCGAGATTTATCTTTTCCCCGTTCTTATATTTTTTGTAACGCTCATCCGATGGATGCATCACAACATATTTATCGCCAAATTTTGTCTCTGGCCGCGCGGTGCCAATCGTAAACGGGCCATATTTTAAGTAATAAAAACTGTCTACTTGTTCCCGGAACTGGTTCTCGATATCAGAAAGCGACGTCTGGTGCTTTGGGCACCAGTTCACAATACGCTCGCCTCGATAAATAAGGCCGTCCTCATGCATGCGAGCGAATGTGCTTTGCGCTTCTCGGACAATATTCTGGTCAAGAGTGAATTTCTCTCGAGACCAATCGCACGAAGCTCCGAGTTTCCTAAGTTGGCGCTCCATTACTTTTTTGCTTTCCTGCGTAAAATTCCAAATTTCCCGCCACAGTTCTTCGCGCGGTATCTGGTATCGATTTCGCCCCTCTTTGTCTAGCTTCTTATCGTATACGACTTGCGTTTCAAATCCTGCGTGATCGGCGCCCGGAAGCCAGAGGGTTTTTCTCCCGCGCATTCTCCAGAAGCGAATAAGGATGTCCTGAAGCGTCACAAAAACAGCATGCCCGACGTGCAAAGATCCGTTTGCGTTCGGTGGCGGCATGATGATTGTGAAACTTTTGACCCCTACCACCCTTGGCGAGCCTCGCCTCCGGCGGGACCCTTGACCCTTGACCCTTGAAACTGGCAAGTTGTCCGGATTAAAGTATCCGGATTTTTCCCAAAGCTCATACATTTTGCCCTCGATTGCGTTATGGTCGTAGCGCGGTTCTAGATTAGCCATTGCATAATTTTACCTTGTGCAGGGCGAAGGAGCAAAATTTCTCGCCGCTAGTATAATGTACGCATATGCTAAAAAATAGGCCGAAAGATATTGCATTCGAGGAATCCTTGAGCGAAGACTGGACAAGAGACTTTGATATCGTTGAAGTCCCGCTTGGAAATAAATCATTGCTATGGCTTGGAATCGCAATTCTTTGTGCGTGCATTATCGTCATCTCTCAAATCGTTTTATTGAATCTGAATGGCAAGTTTTATGCAGCTCGCTCGGAGGCGAATGCGGTTCAGCGCGAGCGAATTCCCGCGCCTCGCGGCCTAATTATGGACAGAAATGGAGACATACTCGTGGAAAATGCTGCCATTTTTACTGCCGTGCTTGATGCGAAAGAATTCTTGAGGGATAGAGAGAAACAAGAAGAGGCATTCATGGCGCTCGAAGATATTTTGCATGTTGACAGAACCGAGCTATGGAATTCAATAGAACGCGCTAGCGAAACCGAGTTTTTTTCTCCGATCTTACTAAGTGAAAATTTGAGCCGGACAGAAATTATCGATTTGAAAAGCCGAAATATCTCATCGGTAATCATTGAAAATAATTTTGAGCGGAAATACAAAAACGGGCCTGTTTTTGCGCCGGTCGTAGGATATACGGGACGAGTGAATTCAACAGATCTAAAAAGTAATCCGGAGCTGCGCGGCGAAGATTTTATCGGGCGGGCTGGCGTTGAATCGTTTTATGATTCAATTTTGCGCGGCGAACCGGGAGTTGTGTCTGCCGCGCGGAACGCATTGGGGAATGTGCTAGGGCATGAAGAAAAACGCGACCCAAAAATTGGAAATTCTGTGCGATTGACGATTGATTCCGGGCTTCAGGAATATTTATACAATCGGTTGCGCGAGGGACTTTTCTCGCTTGGGAGAAAAGTCGGCATCGGACTTGCGCTTAACTCCCAAAACGGAGAAGTGCTTGCGCTCGTTAATATTCCGTCATTCGACAACAATATCTTGAGCGGCTCCGGACGCAACGCTGAAAAAATGGAAATACTTACTTCTCCGAACAAGCCGTTGTTTAACCGGGCCGTGAGCGGCCTATATAATCCTGGATCGACGATTAAACCTCTCGTCGCGGTCGCGGCTCTTACGGAAGGAGTCATTGATTCAACAAAACAAATTTTTTCGCCGGGATATCTTGATGTGCCGAATCCATATAATCCCGATATGCCCACTCGTTACATGGACTGGCGGAATCAAGGATATGTCGATCTCGTCTCCGCGATTGGCCAGTCAAGTAATGTCTATTTCTATACGGTAGGCGGCGGCGCCGGAGATAGTAAGGGCTTGGGCATTACCCGGTTGCGCGCGTGGTGGGAAAAATTCAATCTTGGCGTGCAAACGGGCATTGACCTTTCCGGAGAAGGTTTCGGCTTTCTGCCTTCTCCCGATTGGAAGGAGAAAAAAACGAAAAAACCTTGGCTTTTGGGAGACACATATAACGTTTCCATAGGACAGGGCGATTTGCTTCTAACCCCGCTCCAGCTCTTGTCCTACATTAGCGCTATTGGAAACGGAGGAAAAATCTACCGGCCTTTTGTAAATCTTGATGCGCGGCGCCCGGAAATTTCGGCCGACCTTTCGAACCTTGAAACAGCGATCAAGGAAGTCCAGGCGGGTATGCGGCAGGTGGTTACATCTCCACTAGGAACTGCCCGTTTACTTGCTGATTTGCCGTTCGCAGTCGGAGCAAAAACCGGAACGGCCCAGATTCGCAATAATGAGCAAGCGAACGCAATTTTTGTCGGCTATGCTCCTGTTCCAAATCCCCAAATCGCACTCTTAATATTAGTCGAAAATTCAAAGGAGGGGAGTCTGAATACGCTTCCGATAGCAAAAGACGTTCTGAATTGGTACTATAATAATAGGATATTAGCCAATAGCAATTAGCCAATAGCAATTATTTTTATGTCTGAACTGCGGAGAGATTTAGTTTCAGGAGATTGGATAATCATTGCCCCAGAGCGCGCGAAGCGGCCGAAGTTTTTGGGCGCCAAGAGGGGCAAACGCAAGGCATCTCCAATCAAAGAATGTCCGTTTGAGAATTTAACGTGGTCCGGCAATTGGCCGCCTATTTTGAGCTTCCCCAACGACGCCAAGTGGGAAGTGGTTTTGATAAGAAACAAATATCCAGCGCTTTTTCATATTAAGGGCTGCGCGCAGTCGTTTAAAAACGGGCCGCATCTTATAAAAAGCGGGGTTGGCGAACATGATTTGGTCATAACGAAGGATCACCATAAGAACTTTGCGGATATAAGTTCTGCAAACGCGACCGAAGTGCTCAAAATTTTGCAGAAGAGATACAGGATGCTCGCGAAAGACAAATGCAGCGTATACACATCAACATTTTTTAACTGGGGCCCAACCGCCGGAGCATCGCTCTATCATCCGCACTATCAAGTTCTTACTCTGCCGATAATTCCTCCCGATGTTGAACATTCATTGCGCGGATCGCGCCGTTATTTTGCTGCAAATCATAGGTGCGTTCATTGCGTTATGCTCGATTTCGATGTGAAGGAAAAGAAGCGAATCATAGAAATGAATTCCTCGGCGGTGGCTATCGTGCCTTTTGTCGCAAGGGTGCCGTTTGAGGTGCGAATTTTCCCTAAAAAGCATTTTCCTCGATTTGAAACGACCCCCGAGAAAGCGCTTAAGGGCGTCGCGGCGCTTCTTCAATCGGTTCTGAGGCGGATAAGAAAAAACATCGGCGATCCGGACTTGAACTTTTTTATACATACGGCTCCTCTCAAGGGCGGGCGTTTCGGTTATTATCACTGGCACATTGAAATTATCCCGAAAATTTCAAATTGGGGAGGTTTTGAGCTCGGAACCGGCATAGACATAAACGTGGTTGATCCAGAAACAGCCGTGGCGATATTAAAAGGAAAAACTCCGAAAATGTGATGTTAGACAAAATATTAAAATCCAAGGTTTTGAGCGCCATTTTTTTGGCAAGTTTTGGGTTTGTGTCAGCCGCGGTCATATGGGCGTACGCCGCAACGAAGAACATTGATGGATTGATTGTGGTGCATTTCAACAACAGCGCCGGCATAAGTCAGGCAGGAACTTTCCTAGATTTATTTTTGATTGGGATTACGGGCGCGGTTATGGTAGTCGTTAACTTCATTCTCGCGCTAGAGCTGGAAGCAAGAGACTTTTTCTTGGGTAAAATTGTCGCGGCGGCAACGTTATTTTTTAGCATCTTGATTTTTATTGCCTTTGCGACTATCATTAGCGTTAACTAAATATGCGATGCGAATAATGCAAATTTCATGCGAATTCCGCGAATTTTATTCGTATCATTCGCATCAATTCGTATATTGGCATCAGTGATTTCATGTCAAATTTCTCAATCATCGAAACCGGCGGGAAGCAATACAAAGTTGCCGCAGGAAGTAAAATTAAAGTGGAAAAACTTAAAACCGTGGAGGGTGATAATTTTGTTTTTAACAAAGTGCTTTTACGGGCGGACGGTGAAAATATTACAGTTGGGACACCATATATTTCCGGCGCGGCAGTGGAAGGAAAAGTGCTTGCCCAAGCGCGAAGTAAGAAAGTAATAATCTTCAAGTATCATTCAAAAACGCGCCAGCGGAAAAAGAGGGGACATCGGCAGCATTTTACTGAAGTTGAAGTTACGAAGGTGTAGTATAATCTACGCATGGCCTCATCCGAGGCGAGAATTTGTCAAAACTGTAAGAGCGAATTCTTTATTGAACTCGAGGACTTCGATTTTTATAAAAAAATCTCCGTTCCGCCGCCGACGTGGTGTCCGGAATGCCGCAATCAGAGGAGAATGTCGTGGCGGGAAGAACGCTCATTATATCGAGGCGTCTGTAAGCTTTGCGGAAAGTCTATAATTACGATTCATGCCCCAGGTGGTCCGTTTACCGTATATTGTCGGGAGTGCTACAACTCGGATGCGTGGGATTCCATGGATTATGGGCGCGAGTATGATTTCGGCAAGCCATTTTTCAAGCAATATCGCGAGCTTATGGAGGCGGTTCCGCGTCCTGCGCTCACGGGATCTAATCTAGTCAATAGTGATTTTACGCAAGCCTGCGAGAGCGTAAAAAATTGTTATTACACTTTCTGGAGTTACTTTTCCGAGAATTCAAGCAACTGTTACGCGCTTCTTCTTTCGCGTAATGCGTACGATTGTTATGTAGCCGACAATTCAGATCATATCCACGAATGTCTTCATTCAAATCGTCTTTATAAAACGCGATTCGGATATTTTTCGGACGATTGTTTCGACTCATCATTCCTTTTTGACTGCGTGGGCTGTTCCGATTGTTTCGGGTGCGTTAATTTACGCAAACAAAAATATTGCCTGTTCAATAAGAAACTTTCTAAGGATGAGTATAAAGAGCAGATAAAATATTGGGATATCGGAAGCTATAAAAAACTTCTGGAAGCTAAGAAAAAATTCCGTGCGTTATATCTCTCCTTGCCGCATCGATACGCGCACGTGGTAAGTAGCCGCAATGTGACGGGGGACATCATCCGCGACGCCAAGGACTGTCTGCACTGTTTTTCCGCGCTCGACGGAGTTCAAAATTGTAAATATGTTTATTTTGGCGGATTGAATTTAAAGGACAGCTACGATGTGAGTGGCGGAGGAGTTACATCGGAATTGCTTTATGAAGTTTTCGGCGTCACGGGGCATGCTCAGCGTTGCTTTTTCTCGGTTGGAGGCGGAAATTCAAGAGATATATGGTATTCAGACTGGATTAATAATTCGTCCGATATGTTTGGATGCATCTCGATCAAGAATAAAAAATATTGTATTTTGAATAAACAATATACTCGCGAGGAGTATGGAGAATTTATCCAAAAAATAAAAAAGCACATGGACGCTATACCGTATGTAGATAAAAAGGGAAGAATATACAAATTCGGCGAATTTTTTCCAACCGAACTTTCCGCGTATGCGTATAACGAAACATTTGGCTTCCCTTGGTATCCAAAAACAAAACAAGACGTACTTGATGAGGGATGGCAGTGGCGGGATCCGGTAGAGCGTTCATACAAAATTACCATGCAGTCAGAAAACATTCCTGATCATATCCGCGACGCGAAAGATGCCATGTGCGAGGAAATAATTTCCTGTCCCCACGGGGGAAAATGCAATGAGCAGTGCGCCACTGCATTCCGAATCTCGAAAGAAGAATTGGGATTTTATCGAGAGATGAATATTGCCTTGCCTCGATTTTGCCCAAGCTGCAGAAATGCGGAAAGGTTACGGTGGCGAAACTCATTTCGTCTGTGGCGAAGAAACTGTATGTGTCCTGGTAGCGACGGGAAACAGGAAACAGGCGACAAAGGCGCCGTTTATCAAAATACCGCAACGCATTTTCACGGCAATTCCAATTGTGTTAATCAATTTGAAACAACCTTTTCTCCAGAAAAGCCGGAAATAATTTATTGCGATCAATGCTACAGAGCTGAATTTATATGAAAAGTTTTTGGAAACTAAAAAAATATCGATATATGTTGCGGATGTTGTGGCAGGCGGTGGTATTCAGGATAAAAATCTATTTAAGGAAAATTTTCTAGCGTCTCGCGGGAAAAGTGCTGGGTTTATTTTTTATGCGCTTCGATGTAGAATAATCCCATAATGATCGATATAAAACTCCTCCGGGAAAACCCCGAAAAAGTTAAAAAGGGAATTACGGCCAAAAAGTTTGATCGGAGGCTCGTTGATGAATTTTTAGAGTCGGATGGTAAATGGCGCGAGCTTGTAAAAAAGGTGGAAGAATTACGCGCCGAGCAAAAAAAGCTAAGCGGCAAGCGGGATATTGAAGCCGGTAAGAAAAATAAAGAGCTGATTAGGGAAATCGAGGCGAAGATTGCCGAAGTGGAAAAAATAAGAGAAGCAGCGCACCTTAAAATTCCAAACATGCCGAGCGATGACACGCCGATTGGCGATAGCGAGGAAGATAACAAGGTATTGCGGAAAGTCGGCGAGCCGAGAAAATTTGATTTTGAGCCAAAAGATCATCTTGCGCTCGGCGAATCGCTCGGCATTATTAACTCCGAATCTGCGGGAAAAATTTCAGGCGCGCGGTTCGCGTATCTTATGGGCGATGCGGTAAGGCTTGAGTTCGCTCTTGTGCAGTATGCGTTTGAGACACTCACTAATCCAGAGACAATTAAGGCAATTGCGGAGTTCGTGCAGTCGGGGCATAGCGCGAAGCTATTTATTCCGGTCGTGCCGCCGGCGATGATAAAACCGGCCGTGTTTGAACGCATGGCGCGGCTCGAACCGAAAGAAGAACGATATCATCTTGCTCAGGATGACTTGTATCTCATCGGATCCGCAGAGCATACGCTGGGGCCTCTTCATATGGACGAGACAATTCTCGAAGAAAAGCTCCCGATTCGTTACGTCGGTTTTTCGACAAACTTCCGGCGCGAGGCGGGATCATACGGAAAAGATACGAAAGGAATTTTGCGCTTGCATCAATTTGACAAACTTGAGCTTGAGAGTTTTTCCTTGCCGGAGAATTCAGTCGCTGAGCAAAATTTCTTCGTCGCGATCCAGGAGTACCTCATAAAGGGGCTTGGGATTCCGTATCAAGTTGTTTCAATCTGCGCCGGTGACATGGGCGGTCCCGATGCCAAACAAATTGATGTCGAAGCATGGATGCCGGGGCAAAATAAATATCGCGAGACGCATACCGCGGATTTAATGACGGATTACCAATCAAGACGATTAGGCACTAAACTCAAGCGAAAAAACGGGAAAACGGAATTTGTTCACATGAACGACGCGACCGCGTTCGCTATCGGCCGGACGATCATCGCAATTCTTGAAAATTATCAGACAAAGGACGGAAAAATAGAGGTGCCGAAGGTACTACAAAAATATGTTGGCAAAAAAATCATCGGATAGACTTTCATTTGAAACCCGCAGAGCTTTGGCGGACAAGCGCACCTGGATCGAGATAGACTCGAAGGCCGCGAAGAAAAATTACAACGCCTTTCGTAGATTGCTTAAACCGACAGTGAAACTGTGGTCAGTGGTAAAATCCAATGCCTATGGCCACGGGTTAGTCGTATTTTCCAAGTTGGCCGACGAACTGGGCGTGGATGGCTTTTGCGTTGACTCGATAGTGGAGGGAAGTCGGTTGCGAGAGGAGGGGATTAAAAAACCGATTTTAGTCCTTGGTCCGACGCTTCCTACTCGGTTTGTGGAGGCGGCCATAAACGACATAACAATCAGTATCTCGAATTTCGAGGCACTTAATGCCCTTGTTCGGGCTGGCGTAGTTCCCAGCTTTCACATCAAAATCGACACAGGTTTTCATAGGCAAGGGTTTTACTTAGAAGATGTTCCGAAGGTCATACAGAATCTCAAATCTCAAATCTCAAATCTCAAATCTAAATTTCAAGGAGTGTTTACCCATTTTGCCGCCGCCAAAGACATTGCGTATCCGGGATATACGGAGATGCAGTTTGAAAATTTTCTGCGCGCTCTAAGCATGTTTAAAAAAGCGGGATTTCGGCGTCTTATTGCGCACGCTGCGGCAACTGGCGGGACTGTGCTGAATCCTAAATATCATCTGGGCGCGGTGCGCGTTGGGATGGGGTTGTATGGCTACCATGCTTCGCCAGAGCTTGAGCTTCAACTCGATCGCATTGAACTTGAGCCTGTGCTCAGGTGGCGGACAGTTGTAAGCGAAGTGAAAAAAGTCCGCAAGGGGGATTACATCGGATATGACATGAAGGAACGCATGCTATCGTCGGGTTTGATGGCGGTGCTACCGATAGGATATTGGCATGGGTTTCCGCGCGCTCTATCAAGCGTCGGGCAAGTGTTAGTGCGTGGAACATTTGCGCGGGTGCTTGGCCGTGTATCAATGGATCTTACGGCAATAGATGCGACGAAGGCGCGTTGCCGGCCGGGCGATATAGTAACGCTTATTGGCCGCGATGGAGAGCGCGACCTCTGCGCCACGGAGCTGGCTCGAATGTCGGACACACATCACTACGAATTTTTGACAAGATTAAATCCGCTGATTGAAAGGGTTTTAGTCTAAATGCAGGAGATAAAAAATTATCTTTCCGATATTACGGTGCGCCGGCGGCGACGACGCATATTTGCCATTATTGGATTGCTTTGCGCTGTTATATTTTTGCTCACAGCTGGAGGAAGTTGGTTTTTCATTTCATCGCCGTTTTTTCAGATTGAAAAAATAATTATTACCGGCAATACTTTTGTTTCTCAGTCTGACGCGATGAGTCTTTTGCGGGCAACAATTATTACCGGCGCATGGTGGAAATCTTTGTTAGGTTTGGAGAATATACTTGTTTGGCCGGATACGCTTTCTCAAGCAGGAAATCCAGTGTTTTATCCCGCCGTTAAAAACGTAAGCATCTCAAAAAATTATTTCAAGCGAACTGTATCCGTAAGAATCGAGGAACGCGAATCGATTGGAACCTGGTGCTTTCAGAAAACGCAGATTAGCGACGATGTTAACGCTGATGAACGCGGATCTGCTCAAAAAATCGGAGTAGGTGCTATCGGCGAAAATCCGCGCATTAATCTGCGCGAATCCACGTCTGTATGCTGGTTGTTCGATGACGAAGGCATTATTTTCAAACGGTCTCCGTCTACAGAGGGAAATCTGCTAATGATCGTACGGGACTATTCGCAAAAGGCCGCGGGATTAAACTCAAAAATTATAGCAGGTCAGTATATGGAAAACTTTCTTTCGATTATTAGAGTTATAAGAGAGAGCAGTCTTGGTCTAAAAGAAATGGTTATTAAAAATCTTGCCCTTGAGGAGGTTGAGGTTTTAACGCGCGTTGGAGCGGCCGGGACAGAGAACCCAAAGTTTTACTTTAGTCTTCGCTTTCCGGCGAATGGCGCCCTTGCCGCAATTGAGAGTTTGTACGCTAAGCCCGGCTTTAAAAATCTGGAATATATTGACTTTAGAGTGGAGAATAAGGTATATTATAAATAGACAATTTAACTTATGACTAGCAAGTGATGACGCATTGATGTAATTGATATATTTGATATATCAATTACAATGAAACTGCGTGAAGCATGACAAAATTAAAGGCCGATTTTAATGGTAGTTAGGAATTAGCAGTTAGTAATCAAATAAAATATATTAAAAATAATCACATGAAAAAATTTGCATCAGTTTTTTCGGTTATGTCGCTAGTAGCGGTTCTCGCGGTGCCAGTTTCATCATTTGCGCAATCAGCGGATCAATCAATAATCGCCTCGCTCCAGGCGCAAATCGCCGCGCTTTTGGCGCAGGTTCGGGAATTACAGGCACAATTAAAGCAGCAACAAACACAGCCCACGGCGTTCTGTTATAACTGGACAAAAAATCTAAAACTTGAAGATGGCGATAGAACGGGACTTGGAAATGATGTAGCTAATTTGCAGACAGCACTTCAGAAAGATGGTTTTTCTATAGACAAAAACGAATTTCCGCATAATATGGTTGGCCCTGGTTTCGGCGAGTCCACGGCTTCCGCTGTAGTCGGTTTTCAGGAAAAATATGCCGACGAGATTCTTAAACCGAAAGGACTTGCTCACGGCACTGGATATGTCGGTCCTTCCACGCGCGCAAAGCTGAATGCGCTTTATGG
>JBBTYG010000056.1:0-6081 GCA_038061855.1 Patescibacteria group bacterium
TCTTTTGCTAAATCTCGCAAAATATCAATTGTGAATCCGTAGCTCTGATGAAGATTGAAAGCATCCCTTCCAGAAATCGTTTGTGGAATATGTACTACATATTTTTCTCTTTTCTCTTCGAGTTTAATAGATTGTGCATTGAGTGCAGGATATCGTTTGCCAAATTCCCTTAGACCAATTTCGAGAGTTTTTTCAAACTTTTTCTCCTCGTCTATTAATATCTTTTCAATCGCTTTCTTATCTGAAACTAAATTCTTGTAATCTTTGTAAGAAGAACTGTAGTAGGTAATAACTTTATCCAGTCTTTGGCTGATATTATCATCCGAAAGGCCCATCTTTTTTGAACTAACAACAACCCTTCGAACTAACCGCCGCAAAACATACCCAGCTCCCTTATTGGAAGGCCTAACGCCATCGGCTATGAGAAAAATAGCACCTCTTAAATGATCTGCAAAGATACGATTATATCGAATGTCAACTCCGCCAATAGACAAAACAGACCATGGGCTAAATGGTTCGGCGAACAAATCCGTCTCAAAAATCGTTTTTGTTTTTTGGACGCACATCACCAATCTCTCAAGACCCATTCCTGTGTCTACGCCAGGGGTTTTTAATGACTCGAGCTTTTTACCAGCGACGCCAGAATTCAATTCCTCGCGTGAGCCAGGATAGAAGTATTGGTTGAATACGATATTCCATACTTCGATGTCCTGCCCGGTAGCGTTCTTGCAATAAATTTCAGTAGTCGGGCCGCATGGACCAGACGTGCCGGTCGGCCCCCAAAACACATCACTCATTCCCTCTTCACGCACTTCAAGATTTGGATCTAGCGATTTCCAAATATCTCTAGATTCTGTATCTTTTGGAACTCCAATATTCTCCTTCCCTTCAAACACGGTTACATATGAAATTTTTAGGCCCATTTCTTTCGTAATGAACTCATGGGCATATTGGATCGCCTCTTTTTTGAAATACCCGCCGAAACTGAAATTGCCAAGCATTTCAAAAAATGTAAGGTGGCTCTCATCCCCGACTTCATCTATATCCGAAGTTCGAAAAGATTTTTGGCACGACGCCGTATTTTTACCAATCGGTTTTCCAATAGAAGGATGAATAGTAGTTGTCGGATCAAGTTCCGAGTAATATGGCTTAAACTGCTGCATGCCTGCAGTTGTTAGAAGCACCGACGGATCATCGGGGATCAAAGACGACGACGGCACAATCGTGTGCCCCCGAGCTTTAAAAAAGTCAAGAAATTTTTGCCTAATTTCCGCTGAACTCATTGAAATTCAGTCTATCATTGTACGCAGACTTTCCTTATGTCAAGTTTTCAAATCCCGCGAGCGCATTTGATTTATCGTGGTCGCGAATTTTCTCGAGCGCCTTCGCCTCGATTTGCCGGATGCGCTCGCGGGTGACTCCAAAGGCCTTGCCAACCTCCTCCAGTGTATGGTTCACTCCGTCTTCCAATCCAAACCTCATCTTGAGTATTTTTTGTTCGCGATCGCTTAAATCAACGAGAATTTCTTTTATTAAGTCCCGCAATAGCGCTCGCGCCGCAAGTTGCGAAGGCGTCAAGGCTTTTTCGTCAGGAATAAAATCGGAAAGAGTGGAATCTTCTTCGTCTCCGATCGGAGTCTCGATTGAGAGAACCTCCTGCGAAATTTTTTGAATATGCCTTACTTTATCGATATCAAGCCCCATTTCAGCGGCAACTTCTTCCGAGAGCGGCTCTCGGCCCAGTTCCTGAATAAGCTGCCGTCGCGCCTGAGTGTATTTTGAAATTGTCTCAACCATATGCACCGGAATTCGAACCGTCCTCGATTGATCCGCGAGCGCGCGAGTGATTGCTTGCCGTATCCACCACGTCGCGTAGGTCGAAAACTTGAATCCTTTGCGATAATCAAATTTCTCGACCGCCCTCGATAGGCCGATATTTCCTTCTTGGATCAAATCGAGAATGCTCAAATGCGGCGTTCGATTTACGTAGCGCTTAGCAATTGAAACCACAAGACGGAGGTTTGCCTTCATAAGTTTCTGCCGCGCATCTTCATCTCCCTTCTCGGCGCGCTTGGCAAGCTCGCGTTCCTCTGCCTTGATAAGAAGCGGGGTTCTGCCTATTTCTTTAAGATACATCTGCACCGCGTCCGGAACCTCTCCTTCAAGCGTGTGCGCGTCTTCCATTTCTTTTCGGCCAATTTCTTCCTTTGTGAAGCCCGTGAGCGCGCTCGTTTCAATGACTCGCACGCCGGCTTTTTCAAGGCGGTCGTAAATTTCCTCAAGCAACGAGACATCATCCTCAATTTTTGGGAAATAATACAAAATTTCGTTGTCCGTCACGAACCCGCGAGGCCTCCCTCTCTCAATAAGTTCTCCTATAACAGCGAGATTTTGCGCCGAGAACTGCTCGTTTTTGGATTTTGTTCTGCTTTTCGCAGAAACCTTCTTTTGCTTCCTTTTTGAACCCGTTGTCTTCGGTCTCGCAGATCTCTTCTTTTTTTTCTTTTTCATCTCGTTAAAATTGGAAATTAGAAATTGGGAATTTTGTCACCAACTACTGCTATTGTATCACCAAAACAGATAGTTTGTTTAATTCGCTAAGCGCGGTAGCGAGGACCGCTTCGTCCCCGTCTTGTTCCGCCCGCTTGATCATCGCAGTCAGGGTATTTTTTCTTTCCTTGATAAATTCTTTCATGAGTTCCCGTTTAAGCTGCCCGATTTCTTCGTCTTTCAACTCTTTCGATCCAAGGATGATTAGATTTATGATCTCGTCGAGACCTGCGTCGTCGCTTCGACGATCCCCTCTTCTCAAAATTTCGAAAGACCTCTTATGAAGATCTGCCAAATATTCCTTCGAATCGTCGAGGATGGAAAAATTATTTTTTGCAACCGCCATTCCCAGAAGACGCTCGCCTATAAGTTCGCGGCGGGAATACTTCTTGAAGTGAAAAGTTTGGTCGGCATTTTCCTTTCCCTCATTCGCCGTTGCCAAAGCTCCTTGTCGAACCTCAATCCGTTCCAATTCCTCGGCGAGAACCCTTTCGGCTATTCCAGTGCGGCGCGAGAGCTCGCTTAGCCAATAACTCCGCGTGACGGGGCTTGCAATGATTTTGACCTTCCCCAAAACGACTCGAAGCGCCCGCAGCTCCTCCCGACGACTATAGTCTAAAAGCCCCGATGTTGGCAAGTATTTTTCGAAATAGAACTGCATCGCCGGACAGGCATGCGCAATTCCCTCGCGCAATATGCCGGGATCTTTTTGAACGGCTTCGGCCGGATCCTTAACGCCCGCAAGCAACGCGATTTTCACGTTAAAGTCATTTGATTCAGAAAGATCGATCGCGCGTTCCATGGCAGTCGAACCGGCCTCATCAGAATCAAAGCTCAAGATTAATTCGTCGCAAGCCCGCCGCAGGAGATGAAGATGGTCTAGGGTTAGCGCGGTTCCGGAACTTGCAACAACGTTTTTTACCCCAGCCTGCCAGCTCATTAAAAAATCCATCTGTCCTTCTACTAAAAACGCGACGCCGGTTTCTCTTATCGCATTCTTGCTCTTAAAAAATCCGTAGAGGAGTTTTGATTTATTGAAAATCGGCGATTCCGGGCTGTTAATGTATTTCGCAATCCCCTCGCCTTCGTATTGAGGGAGAACTCTCCCAGTAAACCCAACCACTTTCCCGAGATGATTATGTATCGGAAACATGATTCGGCCGCGAAAACGGTCGAGAAGCATTCCGCGGTCGGTTTTTATCGCAAGACCGGCGCGAATAATGTCCTCCGGCGTATAACCGGAGTTAAGAAAGTGCAAACTCAGCGCCTCGGCTTCGGCCGGAGCCCAGCCGATATCGAATTCCTCGACGGCATTTTGTGTAAGTCCGCGCTCCTCAAGGTATTTTTTTCCTCGAGCGAAATTCTGGAACGCCTTTTTGAAAAATTCCGTCGCGATAGAGTTAAGTTCGTAGAGCAGGCCGGCAATTTTATGTTCCGCGGGGTTGAGCCGCTTCAGTTCTACGCCGGTTTTTTCAGCAAGCACTCGGAGCGCTTCGCCGAATTCCAAATTTTCGTGCTGCATAAGAAAGCCGAAAACGTCCCCGTGTGCGCCACACCCGAAACAGTGCCAGCTTTGCCGTTCGGGAGACACCATGAACGACGGCGTTTTTTCCTTATGGAATGGGCAGTTCGCCTTAAAATTCTTCCCAGCCGGCTGGAGATTCAGATAACCTCGGATAAAATCAACGATATCCAGCTTTTCTTTGATAAGCTCTGTGGTAGATCCTGCCATATATTGCAATTGTAAAGCGTAAATCTCAAAATGCAAAATGGACAGCTTCAAGCAGTTTTTTTTGGTTAAATGCGCAGGATCGCTTGAGAAACGGTTTGCAAAAAGATAGAATTAGAAAACATGGCTGATAAAATACTCGAAGTAAAAAATCTCTCAGTGAAATTCGAAGACACGGTTGTTCTTGAGAACATAAACTTTTCGCTCGAAAAAGGCGATAACCTCTCTATTATCGGACCGAATGGATCGGGAAAAACCGTTCTATTGCGAGCGTTGCTTTCTATGGTGAATCATGATGGCGCGATTGAGTGGGCGCACGGCATCCGTCTCGGATATGTTCCCCAAAAGATTGACGCAGACCGCCATCTGCCGATTACCATTCAAAATCTCTTATCAGCCAAGGGAAAAGTTTTGAAGCTTCTCAAATCTGATATGCATATTGCAATCAAATCCGCTCGGCTTACGGAAAAAATGTTATCAACTCCCATCGGCCATCTCTCTGGCGGACAATTTCAGCGCGCGCTTATTGCGTTCGCGCTTCTCGGAAAGCCTGATATTCTACTTCTCGACGAGCCGACCGCGAGCATTGACGCGCCTGGCGAAGAACAAGTGTACGAACTAATCCATAAACTTCAGGACGCGCACGGCATAACTGTCATTTTAGTATCGCATGATTTAAGCTTCGTCTACCGGTATGCAACAAAAGTATTATGTCTGAATAAAACTTCCGTTTGTTTCGGGTCGCCGGAACTGGCGCTCAATACTGAAGTGCTGGAAAAACTCTACGGCGGTCCGCGTAAATATTATCATCATTTACACGAACAAGGCTCGTAATTTTCAATTACCAATTTCCAAACATGCTAAACGAAACATATTCATTCATCCTCGCAAT
This sequence comes from Patescibacteria group bacterium, assembly GCA_038061855.1. GTDB lineage: Bacteria > Patescibacteriota > Minisyncoccia > UBA6257 > 2-01-FULL-56-20 > JBBTYG01. The sequence goes on from JBBTYG010000056.1 coordinate 5,172, forward strand.
CTCCGCCGCCGCCGCCGCCGGCGTTATCGGCAGTTTCGCGCTTATGAAACGCACTGTTCTCGCCGGAGACGTGATGTCGCATATCGCCATCCCGGGACTTGGACTTGCAGTTATCTGGAGCATCAATCCTCTGATCGGCGGCGGATTTACGCTCCTAATCGGGTGCCTTATCATCTGGCATCTTGAAAAGAAAACCGAACTTTCGACGGAAGCGACAATTGGCGTGATCTTCGCAAGCTCCGTGGCCATCGGCGCGCTTCTTATTAATTCCACCGAGGAGCTGATTGACGCGCTTTTCGGCGGTTTCGGCAACTTGCCGACGAGCGAATTCGTATTCGGACTCGCGGCGAGTCTTTTTGTCATTATCGCGGTTTGGATGCTACGAAATAAATTAATCATCGGCTTATTTTCGCCGGAACTTGCTTCGGCAACTGGAATAAATGTCAACCGCCTTAATCTTTGGTTTTTATTGCTTTTCGGACTTACAATCCTCTCCGGTCTCCGATTTCTTGGGGCATTACTAGCTGGATCGCTAATCATTATTCCTGCCGCCGCCGCTCGCCAGCTTACGCACACCATTGGCGCATTTATCGCCACATCAGCGACATTGAGCATTCTCTCGGTGATTTTCGGATTTTTAATTTCTCGAGCGTATAATTTAGAACTTGGCCCAATTGTCGTTGTAATCTCAGCGGCATTTTTCGCGCTGAGTTTGCTGAAAAAAAAGAAATAGTCAAGTTCCCCGCGCTGTGACTCAGAGAGCTTTTAAAAAGCTCTCTTTAGAGAATTAATAGCGGATCTGATTTCGCCTGAAGTTTCTGGTAATGGTTGGTCAAAAACCGAAACTTACAATCTTGGAGCGGGATACGAGAATCGAACTCGCGTCTATTGCTTGGGAAGCAATCGTACT
>JBBTYG010000057.1:0-3253 GCA_038061855.1 Patescibacteria group bacterium
TATTCCGCATTTCCGCAAAAACCGGGCGTGACGTGAAAGAAATTTTGGAAGAGGTGATTCGGATCGTTCCGCTGCCACGGATTCTTGCGGACTCTTCGCGGATAAAAGCGGATTATATCAGCGACAATCCGCCCAGAGCGCTTATTTTTGATTCTTTATACGACGATCACAAAGGCATCATCGCGTTTGTTAGGATTTTCGACGGCGGCTTTAAAACCGGAGACGAGGTGCGGCTTGTAGCGAGTGGGACGCAATTTAAAATAAAGGAGTTGGGATATTTTTCTCCGGACCTGAAACCATCTGCCGCAATTTATACGGGCGAGATCGGATATATAGCAACAGGTCTCAAGGAACCGGCTCTCGTTAAAATTGGCGATACAGTATTAAGAATTGAAAACTTGAAACTTTCCTCCAGAGGCGGATCCTCCTCTGGAGGAAAAACTGAAAACTTTTCAAATTTCGCTCTTCAAGGATATCGCGAAGCCGCGCCAGTTGTTTTTATTTCCTTGTATCCGGACGGCGCGACGAAATTTGATGATTTGTTTAAGGCAATCGGGCGCCTGCAGCTAAATGACGCGGCGCTTAGTTTTGAACCAGACGCCAATGATGCCTTGGGAAGGGGACTCAAAGTCGGTTTCCTGGGCCAGCTTCATTTTGAAATTACCGCTAGCCGTTTGACTCGCGAATTTAATTTGGAATTTATAACAAGTTTCCCATCGATTGCGTATCGGGTATCCGCCAGAGGCGGATCCGCCTCTGGCGGAAAAGAAACGACGTATATTATAAAACAACCGCAGGATTTTCCAGATGATCCGGAAAGAGTATGGCAGCCGATGATAAAGCTTGAAATTCTTACTCCGCAGCAATATTTAGGACAAGTCATGAATTTAAAGAATGTATTCGATCTTGAGATCGGCGATATTCTTACTATTGGGGAAAACCTCATTATTTCTGGGCGCATGCCGCTTGCCGAACTTATCCGAGATTTTGACGATCAGCTAAAATCGTCTTCTGCCGGATTCGCGTCATTCAGCTATGAGCTAGACGGCGAAGCGGAGGCGGAAGCGGAGAAGCTTGAGATTTTGATTGCGGATGAAGTGATGCCCGAACTTACGCGAATTGTGCCGAAAAAAGACGTGGAACGGGAAGCGCGCTCCACTGCTGAGCGTCTCAAGGAGCTTTTGCCAAAGCAGCAGTTCACGCAGGCGATTCAAGCGCGTTGTCGTGGGAGGATTATAGCCAGAGAAACAGTGCCGGCTATGAAAAAGCTTCTTGGTAATTTTGGGAAAACTGGGGGCGATCGCACCAGAAAAATGAAATTATGGAAAAAACAACAGCGCGGAAAAGAAAAACTTAAAGAAATGGGAAAGATAAAATTGTCACCGGAAATTTTCAGAAATATATTGAAAAAATAAGCGCTTCTTTTGGATTGTGGTCCAGTCATATCGACATCCTTGGCGATATTTTTTTTCATTACCCTGCGAAGATAACCTCTATTTCCATTTTATTTTCTAAGGAGTATGCTAAAAACAATGGGAAACGGGAATATTATTAAAGCTGGTATTATTACGCTGTTAGTCATATTTTTGTTTTTTCTTGGCGTCCAAATCTACTCGTTTTTGCTTCAAACGAAAAAATCAGAAATGGAGTATATTGAATTGCAAAATAAGCTTCAGCAAGCAAAAGATGACCAAAATAGATTCGCCGCGGACATGGATTATTACGCAAATCCCGAAAATCTAAAAAAAGAACTGAAGGGAAGATTTAATCTAAAAGAGCCCGGTGAGAAAATGATCATTTTGGTAAACAAAAGCACTTCTTCGATTCAATCATCAACTCCTCGATAATCGTTATTATTCATGAATATGATCCAAAAAATAGGAAATCATAAGAAACAAATTATCCTATTTATGGGGTGCGCCGGCGCACTTATTGCTATCGCTCTCTATTTTTTGGGATTGTATCCTATTGCGGTGGTTAACGGGCGTATTATCACCGAAAAACAGTTTCGTAGCGCTTCCGCGGCTTCTTCGTTTTACTATGAAAATTTGCTTAAGGCATATAATCAAGGAAATGAAGATCCGAAACGTATAAATCAAATCGAGCTGCAGTCTGAAATTTTAACCAGTCTTATTGAAAACGAACTGATTGCCCAAAAATTGAGCGCGGATCTAGGAAGAGAACTGCAGTATTTATTAAATGAAAAACTTGTGGCCGTGACGGATTCTCCTGATCTTAAGAAAAATGCGGCAACAATGTATGGCATGACATGGGATGATTTCAAGCGGCAAATATTAATTTCTCAAGCTATGAAAGACATCTTAAGAGATCAGCTTTTTCTCAAAAAAGAAAAAGCCGATGATTGGATAAGTAGCGCGGAAAAGTCTGCAAATGTAATACTTTTTTCTTTGAAGTTCAAGTGGGGTGGTTCAAAGGTCGTGGCGCGCTAATAACCAGAAATCTGCATAATGAGCACAAACCAGGTTCTAATTAAGGAATTGATTAGAGATGGACATCTGAAGTCCGGGAGAATTATCAAGGCGTTTGAGAGGATTGACAGGATACATTTTGTGCCAGATAACTTCAAGCACAGGGCATACGCAGATGAGCCACTGCCGATTGGTTTTGGCCAGACTATATCCCAACCGCTCGTTGTCGCGTTTATGCTGGAGCTTCTTGATCCACGACCTGGGGATAACGTGCTCGAGATTGGCGCCGGATCAGGGTGGAAAACAGCGTTGCTTGCCCATATTATTTCTTCGCTGGAGCATGATTCCGATGAGAATAAAAGGGAAGCAAGACGTCATGCAGGGCCCGGATGCGTGACTGCGATAGAGAGAATAATACGCCTGCGCGAAAACGCCGTAAAAAATGTATCGAAATTCAATTTTATCGAAAACGGAATTGCGACAATTATTCATGGGAACGGGTCCATGGGATATGCGTCTAAAGCGCCGTTCGATAAAATTATTGCCGGGGCAGCTGGGAAATCAGTTCCTCTCGCATGGAAGGAGCAGGTTCGAGTCGGAGGGCGAATTGTCGCGCCAGTCGAAGATACGATCAAAGTTTTGCACAAACTGTCGCCGATTGATTTCAAAATCGAAGAATATAGCGGTTTCAGATTTGTTCAGCTCATTCTGGACGACGGCAGAGACGGTGGATAGATAACCAACTTACAGCCGGTGACTTATGGCACAAAATGCATTACACTTTGGCCAAGGGCGGGATTAGTACAGTGGCAGTACGATTGCTT
>JBBTYG010000058.1:0-5857 GCA_038061855.1 Patescibacteria group bacterium
TTATTTACTGCAAATCGCCGTATAAATCTCTCCATGAAGGAATGCACTTTATATTTCTTTGTAAATCCTATGACGAGATTCTCTTTATGCTCATATACTCTCCGTATTAAATCATTTGTGACTCCCACATACAATGTTCCATTCCTGCTGCTTGCCAGAATATAAACGTAATACGATTTCATCGTTCTGGATTCCCGCTTTCGCGGGAATGACATAAAAAATCTCTTTATAACAACCGATTCTCCCGACTCACGCCCAAATGTTCGTACGCCGGCGGGAGAACGATTCGGCCGGAGGGCGAGCGCTGCAAAAAACCCAGAACCATAAGATACGGCTCAAAAATATCCTCGATCACTCCTTTTTCCTCTGAAAGCGCGGCGGAGAGCGTGTTGATTCCCACTGGGCCGCCGTTGAATTTTTTTATTATGATTTCGAGCAACCGCCTGTCGTGCGGTTCGAGCCCGAGAGAATCTATTTCCAGCATTTCAAGCGTCTTTTTCGCGGCATGTTCGTCTATTGATGACTTGCTCTCTACCTCGCTATAGTCGCGGGCACGTCGGAGGAGCCGGTTCGCGACTCGCGGCGTCCTACGCGCCGCTTTGGCTAATATGCGAACCGCATCCGGAGCAACTACCGCTCCCAATATTTTCGCTGTTCGAGTGATAATTTTTTCAATATCTTCCGTGTCGTAGTATGTGAGCCGCAACGTCGCGCCGAATCTTGAACGTAACGGCTGTGATAGCAAATTCTCCCTCGTTGTGGCGGCAATCAACGTGAAAGCCGGCAGGTCGAGCGTGAGCGTTCGCGCGCTCGGGCCTTTCCCTACCACAAGATGAAGCTTGCGCGACTCCATTGCCGGATACAATACCTCTTCTATAAGCGGATTCACGCGGTGCGCCTCATCAATGAAAAGAATATTTCCCTCCTCGAGGTTTGTTAGAATCGCGGCGAGATCGCCGGCTTTCTCAAGCGCCGGACCGGAGGTCGTTCGTACCTGTACTCCAAGCTCTCGCGCAACCAAATACGCAAGCGTAGTTTTCCCCAGACCCGCAGGACCGGAAAACAGCATGTGATCCGCCGGTTCTTTCCTTTTTTTCGCGGCCTCAATCAATATCCGTAAATTGTTTTTTATTTTTTCCTGCCCGACATACTCGTTCCAACTTGTAGGCCGCAATGTCTGGTCCACGCTCAAGTCTTCTTTGATCGGATCTGTATCCTTTTGCTGTTTTATGGGATTTTTCATTATATTTGACAAAATAATAGCTTTGTGTTAGCATGACCGTAGTTCAAACACATATGCAACAGTTATAGTTGTTTCACATCTGGGGGTTGTGAATTATTTCCAGAAATAATATAGGATGGCTTGGTTCCGGCTGTGCCACTCCTCGAGATAATTTTAAACTCTTTTAAGCTATTTAAAAGAGGCCAGAGGTCCAGCTCCAATTTTGATTCTGCCAGTCTATTTCCTTGCGATACGGCTACGCGGCGATTCGAAAGGGAAAGATAGAGCTTCGGATTCAAAATTGGGGCTGGATTTGCCCCCAGGTTTGAGACAGCTACCACTCTATTCCGCCAGTCGTATTTTCTATTTCTTTGAACGTCGTTTGGCCAAGGAGAACTTTTAAGATCCCGTCTTGCTGCATCGTCACCATGCCTTCTTTCTGGGATAGCTTTCTTATCGCCCCCTCAGACGCTTCCTTCAAAACAATTTCTTCAAGTTCTGGAATTGACCCGAAAAATTCAAAAATTCCCACTCTGCCGCGATAACCGAAATTATTGCACGAATCGCATCCCGCAGGCTCATACACCGTGTATTTTTCATATTTTGACTTGTCCACTCTCGCTGGCAATGCGGAAATAAATTCGGAAATTTTTGACGTTATGTCTGGAGAAATCTGCGCGGGTTTTTTGCACTTTTGACACAATTTACGAACGAGCCGCTGGGCTATTATCAAATTGATGGCCGGACCGATGGTAACTGGCTTAGCTCCCAAATTGATGAGCCGCGGAATCGCACCTATGGCATCGTTAGTATGAAGCGTTGAAAGCACGAGGTGCCCTGTAAGCGCCGCCTGAAGCGCGATGTCCGCAGTATCGCCATCTCGAATTTCGCCGACCAATATCACGTCAGGATCCTGCCGAACAATGGATCGCAGACCTTTTGCGAAATCATACCCGGCGGCCGGATCAACTTGCGTTTGCTCCACCCCTTCAAGCCGGTATTCGATGGGATCTTCGAGTGTGATGATTTTTGTTTCGGCGTTATTGATGTGCCGGAGAAATGAATACAATGTTGTTGTCTTTCCGGAACCAGTCGGGCAGGTGTTTAAAATCAATCCGTTTGGTTTCGAAAGAGACCTATTGACGATTACGAGATCATCATCTCGTATCCCCAGTCCGGCGAGACCTACGCTTGTCGCCTCCGGATCAAGGATACGCATCACGAGCGTTTCGCCGAACTCCGAGGGGATTATCGAAACACGGATTTCTATTTCTTTATTGCCTAAACTGATTGAAAAACGGCCGTCTTGCGCTATGTCTTTTATATTTATCTTTAGACCGGCAATGAGTTTCAGGCGTGAAAGCAGTGTCTCATAACTTTCTAGAGGAAGTTCGGTAAACACGTCGTGAAGAAGTCCATCTATGCGGAAACGGATTTTCACTTGTTTTTCTTCAGCCTCGAAGTGAATGTCTGATGCCTTGATGGAAATTGATCCAGCAAGCACGGTTTCAATAAGCTCGATCGGAGAAACTGTTACGAAGTTTATTTTTCCGATCTCGTCTCGCACTGCGGTGAACGTTTTTAAACGTCCCGCAGTCTCTTCCATTTTTTTCTCCTCAATCTTGATGCGACCCGTGATCACCTCGACAGCAGGTTTTACAAATTTGTAGAGCTCCCACACATGCTCAAGACCGGATAACGACGCGACGAAGATTTTTACTTCGTATTGTTTTTCTTGCAAACCCTGAATCGCCTTTTTCGCCGCAGGCAATTCCGGATCCAACGCCGCAACCGCCACGATGCGGGACTTTAGTTCAATCGCCGCAAGTTTCCCGTCTTTAGCCTCTTGTTCTCCTATAATTTTTAGCGCCTCGGTTGAAAAAGGAATTTTTGAAAGATTAACGTACCCGTAGCCCAGTTTCTCGGCAAGTTTTTGCGCCGCGCGTTCTTCTCCTTCTCGCCTCAAAAGCGAGACTTGAGATTTAATATTTGCCAAACGCCCAGGATCCATATGCTCAATTATACGAAATTTTAGATTAAATTAACATGAGCACTAATGCGTTCTTGAAACGCGTAATCTTGTTTTGAATACTCGCCTTTTCAAAATTGGCGAACTTGTTAGGATTACCATTCGCCAGTTATAATGAAAAAATGAGGTGGATCGCGATTATCGTTATTTCAATATTAGTGAACGCCGTCGGTCTTATGGCGGCTGCGAATTATGTTCCGGGCTTTACGCTTTCCGGAAGCCTTGCAACAACTGTGTTTGTGGCGCTTATACTTACGCTACTTAATATAACACTGAAGCCAGTTCTCCGACTCTTCCTAGGCCCGATTATTATTCTAACTCTTGGGTTCGGCCTTATACTTGTTAATGCCTTCATTCTTTATATCCTTGACATTCTTTCCAACAATCTTATGATTGAAGGCATTCCCGCTCTTCTCTGGGGATCTGTGATAATCGGAGTCTTAAACTTTGTCGCCCACTTAGCAGAAAAATCTTAATAAAATGATTTTGGCAATTCTTCAAATTATCGCATCAATCGCTATTATGGCATTGGTATTACTCCAAGAGCGATCCGCTGGTCTCTCGGGTATTTTTGGCGGAGGAGATGGCGGAGGAGGTTTTTACCAGACAAGAAGGGGCGCGGAAAAAGCGGTTTTTATTTCAACCATTGTTTTTGCAATCTTTTTCTGCGGACTTGCGATCCTCCGGCTTGTGTATCGAGGATAAGTCCTACCGGAACCTCCGCGGTGTTTTTTCCGCAGTGATTCTTCGTGTTACGCAATGATTTGGCTAAGAAAAATTTTTCAAGCGCTTACGCAAAAAGAAAAAGTTTTGTTTGTTTCTATCGCATCGGTCGCTGTCATTAGCGGTATTGTTCTTTTGGGACTCATTTTCGCATCATCAACGACTCCAATTCCAGCCCATGGAGGAGATTACACCGAAGGATTTATTGGCCAGCCTATTTATGTAAACCCTATCATCGCATCAAGTGATATAGACAGAAGTTTGGTTCGTCTTGTTTTTCAAAATCTCGGGGATCTCGCAGAATCCATCGCGACTTCAAGTGACGGGAGAATTTGGAAAGTTCGACTTAAAGAAAATCTCCGCTGGCAAGATGACGCAAAGCTTACAAGTGATGACATTATTTTCACGGTACAAAAAATACAGGATAAAGAAAGCAAATCGCCTCTTACGCTTTATAAAGCGTGGCAAGGAGTTACCGCAGAGCGCCTCAGCGAACTCGAAATTCAGTTTAGCGTTCTTACCTCATACGCCTTTTTCCCCGAAACTCTTAAAAAACTTTATGTGTTGCCAAAACATATTTTTGCGGATATCCCTCCTGCAAATTGGTACCTTTCGGATTATAATCTCAAGCCAGTCGGCTCTGGTCCGTTTAAGTTCGAAGGGTATGAAAAACGTCTAAATGGATTCATAACTACATATAAATTTTCCCCATGGGACAAGTATGCCGGAGAAAAAGCTCTTATTGGTAATTTTAATTTCATGTTCTTCTCTCAAAGGTCGGAGCTTTTGGATACATTTAATTCCGGGAAAATAGACGGGCTTGCCGGACTTGAACCCGGTGAAATCTCTCTGATTAAGCGCCCGCACGAAGTTACTAACTACAGCATGCCAAGTTATTATGCTGTATTTTTTAATCAGAGCAAAAATATCCCGCTCAAGGATTTTGAGGTTCGGAAAGCTTTCTCGATAGAGCTCGACAGGGACGCAATTATACAAACAGCGCTTGAGGGCTTCGGCACTAAAACCTTTGGGCCGATTCCAATGGGAACACCTTATTTTTTGGAAGACATCATGTCCACATCAACCGAAAATGCGACAGACATACTTGATGCGGCCGGATGGAAAATGACAGACTCCGGTTTCCGAGAAAAAACTATTAAGAAAACTAAGATTCCGCTTGAAGTAACCCTTACCGTCCCGAACGTAGATTTTCTTTCTAAAACCGCGAATTTGCTTAAAGGTGCGTGGGAAAAAATAGGCGCAAAAATTAATATTAGGGTAAGTTCAGTAGATGTCATTACAGACGATATAATAAAAAACCGCGATTACGAAGCGCTGCTTTTCGGAAATGTTCTTTCCGAGAGCTACGACTTGTTCTCTTTCTGGCATTCGTCTCAGCGTTTTTCCCCAGAGCTCAACTTGAGTTCCTATAACAATAAAAATGCGGATTCGCTTATTGAATCCATAAGGCAGGTCACAGACAAGAAACGGCAAGAATCGGAATTTCACGAACTCCAAAAAATAATTACGAAAGATTATCCAGCGGTGTTTCTCTATTCCATTAACTACACATATGTATCCTCAAAAAATATTCGTGGGATTGACGCCCGGCTTATCGCTGAACGGGCGGATCGATTTATCGGAGCAAGCTATTGGTATACAAAAACGGCGCGCGTATTAAAATAACCCGTCAAGTACACACTATTGACTTGTAATCTATATGCCTGCTATACTGCAGATACTAATAGTAAAGCCTCCTCTCCGAATTATGATTAAGAACAGTGAGTAGTCACAGCAGGCGTGCCTCGTATTGAACGAAGGCGCTCGTTGTGTTTCGCGCGTGGAATCTCGATATCTGGCACGCGCGGTCCATCTATCACTTT
>JBBTYG010000059.1:0-4114 GCA_038061855.1 Patescibacteria group bacterium
GGTGTATATGCGGTTGATGGCACAGGCTGGGTTCCGGTTAATTTTAGGGCTATTTCAAACGGGTCGCCGATCGGAAAATTACCACGAGATCCTAAAAACACCGCGAACGGAGCAACGAGCACGAATCTTTTTTATACATATGTAGCAAGTTCAAGCAATCTGACATTCGAGTTTACCGCCGACATGGAGAGCACAAAATATAGCGCAAGCGGAACGGCTGATACAGAAAGCAGGGATGGGGGGAATAATAATCAGATTTATGAGATTGGAACGAATTTAAGCTTATAACGCATTTACGTGATCAAAAGTTATCCACATCCGCATTTCAAGGATATGTTACAATAATGCCAAGATTCAAAAAGGTCGAGTTGTGTTTAAAAAAATGAAAAAAATGAAAGAAATTATTAAAAACTCAAAAGGTTTTACCTTGATCGAGCTTCTAGTAGTTATCGCGATTATTGCAGTTCTAGCGGTTGCTGTCATATTGACCCTGAATCCGGCGGAACTATTGAAACAAGCAAGGGATTCCACGCGGGTATCTGACATGAGCACCATGAAGAGCGCAATGTCTTTGTATTTGGCAGATGTGGCAACACCAACCCAATCCAGCACGTGTGCTTTGAGCGTTGCTTTTAGCGCGGGCAGTATTACGACATGCGGCAACAGGTATACGATTTCTAATACGCTCGTTTCATCTTCGCAAAGCGGCAATTTCTCGATTAATGGGACAGGGTGGATTCCTGTGGATTTCACCGCTATCAGTTCCGGCGCCCCAATCGGTAATTTGCCGAGAGATCCAAGCAATGCGTCAACGACTGCGCCTTTGTACTATTCCTATGTTGGAAGTTCGACATCCCTTGTTTTCGAGCTTGCTGCAAAGATGGAAAGTTCAAAATATTCAAAAAGTGGAGGATCTGACGTCGAATCAACAGATGGCGGAGGTGGGCCTGTAAGCAGCACTATCTTCCAGGTCGGGACTAATCTTGCGCTGTAACGTTGCAAGTAGGGTTTTTTCGGTTCGCTTTTAAGAACTCCGCCACAAGCGGAGTTCTTCCGTTTTTGCCGCGCGCAACGTTTTTTTGTTATTATTACGGAAATAGCCGTTTGGTCGTCTTCTTATGCAATTACCATTACTTCCGCAACAATTTAAAAAAGCGCTTCTTGCTGAGAATTTAGTGACACCAGAACGATTCGATGAACTTGTCTCTGAAGCCGAAAGGAAGAATCAAAATCTTGTGGACGTTTTGGTTTCCAATAAAATTGCGAGCGCGGAGTTTCTTGGCAATCTAGTTGCAAAGGCGCTTGGCATTGAGCGTGCGGATTTTTCGTCGATACCGGTAGACAAAAGCGTTGTGCGGGTGCTCGACGAGAGTATTGCCCGGCAGCGGCAGGCTATCGTTTTTAACCGAGAGCAAAACGGCGTCTACGATGTTGCGATGCTCGACCCGAGCGACCTTGAAACAATATCTTTTTTAACCCAGCGGCTTCAAGCGAAAATAAGGCCATATCTCGCAACTTCGGAAGATCTGAACAGAGGTTTTTCTGTTTACGGATATGAGCTTGGCAGGGATTTCAAAAAACTAATCGAGGAAAATATCCGTGCTTCGTTGATTTCAAGATCTAAAACCGTTGAAGAATCTGCCGCGGACTTGCCGATTGTGGCTATCGTTGAAAACATTCTTTCGTACGCCGTTTCATCACGCGCTTCAGATATTCATATAGAAGTTCTCGAAGACTCGATGCTTATTCGCTACAGGATTGACGGCATCCTCTACGAAATCACGAGCGTTACAAAGGCAGTTCAGCCGGCGATCACTGCGAGAATTAAAATCCTTGCGGGACTCAAGATCGACGAACATTTCAAACCGCAGGACGGCCGTTTTCGGTATCAGATTGTAAATCAAACAGTTGATGTTCGCGTTTCAGTCATGCCGACGTTTTACGGCGAAAAAGTTGAAATGAGGCTTCTTGAGTCCTCTCAGAAGCCGCTTTCGTTTGAAGAACTCGGTTTTTCAAAATCTGACTCGGAATTAATTTCAGAGAATTTAAAAAGAACGTATGGGATGATTCTTTCGTGCGGCCCGACCGGGTCCGGCAAAACCACAACGCTTTACGCGATGATGAATATATTGAACAAAGCGCAAGTAAATGTCGTGACGATCGAAGACCCGATCGAGTACAATATGCGATACATAAACCAAACTCAAATCAATCCGCAGGCCGGAATTACCTTTGCGTCAGGCCTCCGGGCGCTTCTGCGCCAGGATCCAAATGTCATCATGATCGGCGAAATCAGAGATTCCGAAACGGCGAACATAGCAATTCAGGCGGCGCTTACCGGACACCTTCTAGTGTCTTCGCTCCATACAAACGACGCACCAACGGCAGTGCCGAGGCTTTTCGATCTGGGAGTGCCACCGTTTCTCGCTTCGTCTGTCCTGAATTTAATCATTGCGCAGAGGCTTGTTCGGCGCATTTGTCAGAGTTGCGTATATTCATACGAACCCGGTCCGGACGTGAACGCAATCATTGAAGCTCAGTTTATCGCTCTTGGCATCGAAGAAGAAGCTAAGAGACAAGTAAAAATGCTCTACAGAGGATCCGGATGCGCTTCGTGCAATATGACGGGGTATCGCGGCAGGCTCGGCATTTTTGAGATTATCGGCATTACGGACCCAATGAGAAAAATTATAACCGCGTCTGGTTTTGATCTCGGCGCATTGAGAGAAGAGGCGCGCCGCAGTGGGACGAAGACGATGTTTGAGGATGGCCTTCTTAAGGTAGAGCTCGCGCTCACGACGATCGATGAGCTTCTTAGGGTGATAGAGGAATAACTAAAAGTTTAAAGCTTAAAACTCAAAAGTGTTATAGAATAAATAAAGGTTACGCTTTTACTTTTAACTTCTGAGATTTAACTTTGTACATTCTTTATGCTCTACCACTACATAGCTTCCGATGCATCGGGAAAGATCGTTGAGTCCGAGATTGATGCGGATGATTTGAAGCAAGCGCTCCAATTATTGGCTGGCAAGGCGCTTCATCCTGTTTCCGTAAAGCCTCTTCGCGAAGCAAAGAACATTTTCACTTTTTTCTTCAGCAGGATTACGCTCACAGACAAAGTGCTTTTGTGCAAATATTTTTCTCTTATGCTGCGGGTCGGAACGGACCTCCTTTCAGCGATAAACATCTTGATCGCTGATTTCGAAAAGCCGGCAGTGAGAAATTTTCTTCTTGAGGTTAGGGATAACCTTACCAAGGGGCAGCCATTTTATAAAACATTCGAGAGTCACAAAAAGTATTTTTCAACGACGTTTGTGAATCTTATTAGAGCCGGAGAGATATCCGGGAATCTTCAGCAAACATTCGAAGATCTTTCAACGTCGCTTATTCGCGAGTCAGAGCTTAAAAGCAAAATCCGATCCGCGCTCGTGTACCCAATCGTGCTTCTTGCTACCACGCTTGGCATCGTTGTCTTTTTGGTTACGTTCGCGCTTCCAAAAATTGCCAACGTTTTTAATGAGGGCGGGATGACTCCGCCGCTCTTTTCGCGGGTTGTGTTTGGCATAGGCCTTTTCTTGGGAAAGTATATTGTTGTTTTGCTTGGCGGTTTCCTGTTCTTAGCCGCCGCCGCAGTTTATTTTTACCTTAGAACCAAAACGGGAAAACGTGTTGCCGATATTATTCTAATCCGCACCCCGCTCATCCGCGCGCTTTCTAAAGAAATTGCCATTCAGCGACTTTCGGCAACTATGAGTTCTTTAATTAAAGCCGGGCTCCCCATTATTGAGACGATCAGGATTGCTGCAAGCGCTGCCGGCCTGGATTCTTTCAGGTACAGCCTTTTTCGGATCGCTGATGAAGGATTGAGCAAGGGGCTTACCGTTGGCGAGGCTTTCAAGCGGGAGGCCGTGTTTCCGAAGATATTTACGAATCTTATTGTAATTTCCGAGCGAGCTGGCCATTTGGAAGAAGTGCTTGCAACAGTTGCGGATTTTTACGCATCGAGCGTTGAATCAAAAATTAACGCGTTGGTTGCGCTTCTTGAGCCGGCGCTCCTGCTGCTTATGGGTTTGCTCGTCGCAACAATAGCTTTGGCAATAATTATTCCTATGTA
>JBBTYG010000060.1:0-2311 GCA_038061855.1 Patescibacteria group bacterium
CCTCTTCAAATGATTCCTGAAACTCTGATTTAAAAAATTCTTTACCAATAACCCCCCCCCCCGACACCCTAACTTGCCCATCATCCAGCGCCTTGTGGCTGCGTACAAAATCTGGCACGAATTTCTGCCGCATATTCCGAAAACCGCCCGTTACACACTGGGGCAAAAGATTGACGGGCTTCTCATAGACACAATCGAGGCAGTTTTTATCGCACGATATCTCGCCAAAGAGAAAAAACTGGTGTATCTAGAACGGGCTGGCGGCAAGCTGGATCTCGCCAAGTTTTTTCTGCAAATTCTCTGGGAAATAAAATCACTCGATAATAAAAAATACATTACACTCTCGGAACAGCTCGAGGAAATCGGCAAAATGCTCGGCGGATGGATAAGACAAATAAGTAAACCCGCCGAGCGTGCCTAGAAATTTCTACCACCAGTTGCTTGCAACGCGACCGTTCCGGTTGAAGTCATTGTCGATCCAGTTCCAGTTGCCGTTCCAACGCTTGCCGTCGTTGTCGAGATACGGATAGTTCCGGTTGCCATCGTCGTTCACTGCGAACATGCGAAAAACCGCCTGCATCACCACTCCTTGAATACTCTCCGAGTTGAATCTTATGCGGAATCTAAAATTCCATAGTTCTTCGCACCAAGTAGCAATAGAAATGTGGCGGACAAACACCGCGCGCTGACAAAAGACATATCCGTTGTCATTCCGACAGATGTCTCCGCAGAATTCGATCGCGCATAACCGTAGCCATACACACATGATCTACTATCCATACACATTCTACCAAAATTAAAACGAGCCCTACAACATGTTGTTGAGAGGCTCGTTGTGAATTTTCCGAAGACTTAAAGTGACTAAGAGCAAAATTGCCCAATGTCACAAGAGTCCAAGTACTTGCTACTTACTTGCAACGCGACCGTCCCGGTGGAAGCCATAGTCGATCCAGTCCCAGCGGCCGAGCCAACGCCCGCCGACGCTGACGAGAAACGGATAGCGCCGGTCGCCATCGCCGCCCACAGCGATCAGCGCAGGGAAATCGATATATACTTTCCCGAAAAGCTCCTTGAGCGCAGGATGCTCGTCCTGATGGTCGCGGACCCAGTTTCTGTGCTGGAAACCGAGAAGCGAGTTCTGTCGCACGAGAATTCTCCGTTCGTATTCCGTGCCGTTGATAGAATTTTCGGTCGGCCGGAGTACGGTGTAGAGCTTGAGTATAGTTGGCTCCGTCGTCGAAGTGTCGCGCTTGATGGATTTGATATTCGACCGATCTTTCTGCAATTCTTCGAGCGTCGGGCGCGGAAGCGCGGGTATTTGGATTGAGAGTTCTCCGGTGTCGAGGAAGAAATCTTCCATGAAATCACGCTCGATGAGAATTTGTAGTCCATCAAGAACACCTTGCACGCCTCGCACGCCCTTGAGAAATCGGTCGTCGAGTTCGTGACGCCTGCGAGTATAAGTCGCGATTTGTTCGTCGGTTGGTTTTACCAGTTTCGCCTGCTCGTCTGCAACAACGGTTTTCGTCGTCATAACAATTCTTTCTTTGTGATGCCGCGGTAGAAATGGACGCTCTCGCAACACGCGAGTGTACGTTTCAGCTCTTATTTTTGCCGCAGCGCTTAAG
The DNA here is from genome assembly GCA_038061855.1 of Patescibacteria group bacterium. GTDB lineage: Bacteria > Patescibacteriota > Minisyncoccia > UBA6257 > 2-01-FULL-56-20 > JBBTYG01. The sequence continues at coordinate 1,629 of JBBTYG010000060.1, forward strand.
ATATTCAAGAACTGGAAATACCCTAAACGCTGAGGCAAAAGCACCATAAAATGAGGTTGTAAAAGAACCCCTAAACTATACCAAATCAACAGAAAATGTCAAATTCGCTACACAGCTGGCTCTACAAATCTATAGCAGTGTCGGATGTTTCTTTGCAAACGCGATCTTCGCGATATTCCCCGTTTTCTTATCTGGTACTAAAAGTGAGCCTTCTTTTTTATAAATATCATAAACATCCTTCGTGATTTTCACATCGTTCAAGCAATATGCCTTGAGCTCTTCTATCCTGCCCTCCCTATATAGGCTGATTGCCTCCGAGCCATGATGATCCTTTGGTTTTCCGCCGTTTGCTTCCGCAAGACGGCTCAAACTGATCCGCTCTCCGGTTAATGCTTCGATTTCTTCCAATAGATCAACTCTGTCTTTATTCCATAGATTAATAGACAATGGCCCGAGTTTTTGGAAATAGGTGTTCAAGACCGGCACGTCATACCTATTTATACTGAATCCCACAAGCCGCGTAGCCACGCGAAAGAGCTCTGCCGCTTCTGGAATTTCCGTCTCGCTGAAACAGAAGTATTTGTCGTGTGCGTACGAATACACCCCGACGACCGAAATCCTGAGCGCTGTAAAATTGTCCCGCCCGACTCCCGGATCGGTAAAAAAATTCTGGGTTTCGATGT
>JBBTYG010000061.1:0-1624 GCA_038061855.1 Patescibacteria group bacterium
CGAGCCTTCCCCATATTTTTCCCGCAGAGTCGAGAGGAGTCCTTCGAGTTCTTTCCCGCTTTCTTCTTTCGGCTTTTTATTATGCGTCATGATAATAGCTTACATCTTATAACTTAAAAGTGAAAGGCTAAAAGTGATTGGTTGAAGATTGACTATTGAAAATGAGGTTCGAACTTTATATCCCGCTCATTGGAGTATATGGATTGAGCGATGTGTTGGCGGTTGGTTCGTATAAAATTTGCTGAATAATCGTAGTTTCTCCGCCTAGGAATTTTTTCGCTTTAATTTCGACCGGATTTATACCGCTCCCTAGAGATATTGTTTTTTCCCATAGGCCATCGGTTGTAATTTCCACTGATTCGCCGTTTACGTAAACTCGGCTCCCATTAGTAACAAGTCCTACGAGTGTTATATTGTCTGATGCGGTAACTGCGGGATTCTGATCTGGATAGCTGATCGTGATTGTCGGTTTGCCAAAAATTCTAGGCGATGCGAAAACAAACGCCGCGCATACTATCAGAATAACAAACGCCGACGCAACGGCTTTTTTCATAGGCGAGCGTTTTACAAATTTATTTGTTGGCGGAGAATCGGCGGGAGAAGCGTCTAGTTCGGTCATTCGTATCTTTTCCCACCATTCATTTGAGTTAAAGCCGATTAGTTCGCCGAGTTTGTTAATATATCCGCGAATGTATGGCGCGGGAGGAAGCGTCGAAAACTCATCATGCGAAAGCGCTTTGAGATGTTTGAGCGATATGCCCGAGATTTCAGAGAGTTTTTTGAGTCCAACTCCCTTTTCCTTTAATCGTTCTTCGAGAAATTGACCAAAATATTGAGTTTCCATTGGTATGTCGATGCTAATAATATATATGAATGCGAATGATGCGAATCGAACTTGGTTTATAATGAATAATTAATATACCGTGCCGTCTTCGCTGATTTGTCCGAGGAATTCCCGCGGTTTTGCGCCGTCGCCAGGCCCGATAAGGCCTTTGGCTTCCATAATATCCAAAAGACGCGCTGCGCGAGCGTATCCAACTTTCAATCTACGCTGGAGAAGAGACGCGGATGCTTTTTTTGCCTCCGCAACAATCTTTACTGCTTCATCATACAACTCATCTTCTCCATCCTCAAGATATTCGTCGAACACGCTTTCCGGTTTTTGCTCCGCCCCATTCCCATTTTGATTTTCGAAACTTATTTCAGCTTCATGAGCGCTCTCGTTGTTTTCACGGATGTAGTCCGCGACTTTGTTAATTTCTTCTTCGGTGACGTATGCGCTCTGAATTCGCTTAGGTTTTGAAATATCCGATGAAATATAGAGCATATCTCCACGTCCCAAAAGTTTTTCCGCCCCAGCCGTGTCTAAGATCGTGCGGGAATCGATCTGGCTCGCAACTTGGAGAGCGATTCGACTTGTGATGTTCGCCTTTATAAGTCCGGTTATAACTTCTACCGACGGTCGCTGTGTTGCTAGAACGAGGTGTATGCCTGTCGCGCGCGCCATCTGCGCGAGCCTTACGACAGACCCTTCGATCTCGCGTCCAAACGTGGACATAAGGTCTGCGAGTTCGTCTATTACTATAAGCACATACGGGAAAGGCTCGTTGTTTTTGTTACTGTT
>JBBTYG010000062.1:0-1569 GCA_038061855.1 Patescibacteria group bacterium
GTGGCGGGGCCTTGTCGGCGCCATTCGGCTTGGGCTTGGCGTCGCCGTCGGCGGTCTCCGATTTCTTCGGCTCCGCACGCGCCGCAGGCTTGGCTTGCTGCAGTTCCTTCAGCCGGCGCTTCATCGCCATCAGCGACTGGCGAATTCGGCGCTGGTTTTATAACGCGGAGCCTCGCGTGTCCCCCGCCAAACATTAAATCAAAGAACTTGGTGAATTCCGTGTTAATTTTTACGATCGCCCCATCGAATTCCAATTTTATTTTTTCGTTCAAATCGCGAGCAAGCTCCCTTAGGTCAATCACGGCTTTACTGAGATCCTCTGATTCTTTTTTCAAAAACTCGTAGCGATCTTCTGTCTCCGTTGCTTCTTTTACAAGCGCCTGATCTATTTCTCCTATACTTGCGAGATCTCCTCGTAATTTGAAAATTCTCCGTTCTGTCTCGGAAAAATCGTGCCCAGTTGCGTGCGGAAGAAGCAAAATACCTTCAAAATCCTTAGGATCTCTGCCTGCCTGCGAAATCTGATGGATCAATTCCTCTCTCCGTAATTCCAAACGCTGTTTTTCAAAAGTATTTTCCCTATGTCTAAGCTCCCATGCTTCGATCGTTTTTCGCGCCGTTTCCACCCTCGCCACCGCTTTCTTGAATTCAGCGTAAAACTCTTCTTGGTGAGCCTCGAGCAATTTTTCCTCGTCGCGCAATACAGTAAGTTCGTTTTTTATCCGCTCCAAGTCCTTATTCATTGCCTTACACTGCGCCTGTACCTCAGAAAAATCGGGTTCTTCTGGCGCATCGCTGTCGTTCTCAAAAAAAGTGTTAACGTCTTTGATTATAGCTTCTATAGCCTCGCGCATATCATCTATCTCGTGCTCCATCGCCATCTCAAGGCGGTCCCTTACTTCTTCGAGCAACTGCAACATTCTCACCGCGGATTGTTCGGTTTTTTTACTGGTTTTCCCCGCAAGTTCAAGTTGAGCCTCAATCCGTCCCACTTCTTTTTCGATCTTGCTTCGGTTTTCGAGGAGTAGTCTGATTTCCTCCCGAATTTTTCCAACGCGCTTCCGCTCTTCGGGATGACTCGCCTCGATTTTTTCCTGATGTTTTAGCGCCGCGATTTTTTCATTCTCGAATTCTTTCAACTCTTCTTGCTGGCCGTCAATCTTTGTCTGCACAACGCGCATCTCTTCGCGAATTAAACCGAACTGCGTGCCAAAAAAATGATTTTCCAGCGTTTTCAGTTCCTCCTCGAGCGCGCCTCGTTTTTCCCATCTGGATGTCTGGCGTTTGAGCGATCGGAGGTGCGGAAGAATTTCATCGATCAATGCTCGCGCCTTGTCTAGATTTACCTGGCTATTTTTAAGACGGCGCTCCGCGTCTGTTTTCTTTATTTGATATTCGCGAAGGCCCAGAATTTCTTCGATCATTTCTCGCCGATCGGAAGGATTTGATCGTATAAACACGTCGCTATTCCCCTGTGTAATTACGATAAGTCCCCTGCTTCCCAATCGCGCCGTTGCGAAAAAATCAATCAACTCGCGCAGTAAAATTTCTGATTTGTTCAAAAAGTAA
>JBBTYG010000063.1:0-1610 GCA_038061855.1 Patescibacteria group bacterium
GAAGCGATTCCATAACCTTGTCGCGATAATCTCCGTCTTCTTTTTCTTTTGCGCTCTCCCCTCCAGCAGCGCTAAACCCAATACGAGACATATTCTTCAGGTATTGACTCCCGACATTTGAAGTCATAATGATAATAGAATTTTTGAAATTCACCACTTTGCCCTTGCCGTCGGTAAGTCGGCCATTATCGAGAATTTGGAGCAAAAGATTAAAAACCTCAGGATGGGCCTTTTCTATTTCGTCAAAAAGTATAAGGCTATACGGCCTGTGTCTAATTAATTCCGTAAGTTGGCCCCCTTCTTCATACCCGACATATCCAGGAGGAGAACCGATGAGTCGGCTCGTGGCATGCCGTTCCATAAATTCCGACATATCTATCCGAATAAGCGACTTTTCGTCGTTAAACATAAATTCCGAAAGCGCCATCGCAAGCTCGGTCTTGCCAACACCTGTCGGACCCAAAAACATGAAGGATCCGGACGGCCTATTGCTGTCAGCTAGGCCTGTCCGCGCGCGCCGAAGAGCGTTTGCAACCGCCATGATGCCTTCTTCCTGCCCAACCACGCGCCGACCAAGCACATCTTCGATCCGGACGAGTTTGTCGCTCTCCGATTCAAGCATCCGCCTGAGCGGAATTCCCGTCCAAATGGAAACAACCGCGGCTACATCTTCTTTGTCAACCGCTTCTTTTATGAAACGTTCGGCTTCTTTTTTCCCTTTTTTAGCGTCGGCTCCGCCGAAATTTTTCTTTTCGAATATATGGAAATCTTTTTCCGCCTGCGGGAGTTCTCCGTACATTATCTGCGCGACGCGCTCAAGGTTTCCCTCGCGTTCCGCAATTTCCGCCTCGCGGCGCAACGCATCAATCTTCTGCCGCAACTGATGAAGCGTCTCGAATTTTAACTTTTCCGAGTGCCACCGCGCTGAAAGATCGTCATTCGACGCCTTAAGAACTTTCATCTCCTTATCGATCTCCTTGAGCCGGGGCGATTTTGGATTTTCCTTGCCCAGCGCCTGACGTTCAACTTCAAGGCGAGTAACTTCCCGACGTACCTTATCAATTTCCTTAGGCAAGCTTTCCGTCTCCAAGCGACGCGCCGAGGCGGCTTCGTCAATTAAATCAACTGCCTTATCGGGCAAAAACCGGTCGGTGATATAGCGAGCTGAAAGATTTACGGCCTCAACAATGGCTTCATCGCTAATGCGCAAACCGTGGTGAATTTCATATTTTTCTTTAAGACCTCGAAGGATTGCGATGGAATCCTCGATTGTGGGCTCTTCTACGAAAATAGGCATAAACCTCCGTTCAAGAGCGGCATCTTTCTCTATATACCGTTGATATTCACGGATCGTAGTTGCGCCAATAGCATGGAGCTCGCCCCGCGCAAGCGCTGGCTTCAGCAAATTCGAGGCATCTACGGCTCCCTCCGCGGCGCCAGCCCCGACGATTGTATGGATCTCATCAATAAAAAGTATGATCTGGCCAGCAGCGTTCGTCACTTCTTTTACAAAAGCCTTAAGACGATCCTCGAATTCTCCCCTGAACTTTGTGCCGGCGATAAGGGCGCCAAGATCAAGCATCAAAATCTGCTTATTTTTCAAGGGTTCC
>JBBTYG010000064.1:0-3887 GCA_038061855.1 Patescibacteria group bacterium
GGGAGACTGAATACCTGGCTATAAATGCTTATCGAGCTGAGCGATGCGACAACAGATATTTTGCGCCTGTTTTTTTCCGGAAACGCTTGGGATTTCAAATCCTTTAATGCTGAAATGAATTTCTCATAATTTTTTATTTTCCCCTCCTCGAGTATCCCCGGTTCTAATCGGATTACAACAAAACGCCACGCCCCACCAGTTTTATGTACAAACCTCAAAGCCATGTCTGAAATCTCAAGGCCACCAATAAAAGTTCTGACCCGCAACAGAGACAAAAACCGAGGAATGTAAGACGACAGTTGTTGCATATAATTTATTCTATATATTTCCAGTAAGTAAGAATGATTTGGCCGGTACTCGGCGATCGCGAAACCACAACAGACACTTTCCTTTGACGTCCGGAGATAGCTGAAACGGAGGTAATCGCCGCTTGCCCCGGAACTGGAGAATCCTGAGTTATTGAAACATCAGCTGAATAAGTCCCTAGAGGCAAAGAATACGCGCCCGATAAATCTTTATTCCGAGTTAGACGTATCAGCGCGTCGTAGGCGCCGGAAGCCGCAACTGCTTTCGCTTTCTCGGATATTTGGAAACCATATGAACTTGCGAGGAACGAGCGTGACAAGAAAGCCATCGTGATAGCGCTTAGAACGATCAGTCCCCCCATCAAAAGCACGAGAGGCAACACGGTCTGCCCGCTGTTTTTAGTAATTTTTGCCAATGAACAAAAATTGCATGGCATCAAGTGTAGTATAGCATTTTGCATTTATCACAGCCCCAGAAAGTCACTGGCGCCTCACTACGGGCTCCAGTTTACGATTATTTCGTCGACTCTCGGCGATAACGTTCCGATCAAATTTGAAATCAACTTAACGCGATATCTAAAATATCTGAAGTTATTATGCGCTGAGCGGTGTAATTTAATAGAGACATCCGCCCCGGTCGTGTAGTATGTATTCGATGTCCCATCGCTTCCTTTGTATGTCCACGGACCGGAGCTGGAATTACTTGTCGCGAGCTGAAAGCCAACCGAGGTTTCCGGTGGCTGGCTGCCGTGCCACAATATTGAATTAAATTGCGCTCCCGAGGCAATTCCCGTATCAAATATCGTTGAATCGAGATACCCTACGGTTGACGTCGCAATCCAGCTAGTTATAACGCTATATTGAGATCCGCATCCATGATTTGAGCAATTAAAACTTATCCATCCAATAATGTCATTCCACGCGTAATTATTGAAAATGCCGTTTATGCTATTAATCCACGCCTGATAATTGGAAACGCCACACCCGTTGTTATTGTGGCAATCAAAACTAATCCATCCGTACTGATCGTTCCATCCCCAGCCGGATAGATTCCCCGTACCGTCGTTCGTCACCCAATAATTGCTCGAGGCGCAAATATTTCCAACACGAGTTGTTGAACAATCAAGTGAAATATCCCCCGCGGAAGAACTGGCGTAGCCAGTAAGTTTCTGCGAACTTACGGTAATTGAGTTTGTGTTATAAAAATCTATCCAGCCTATTAGATCGTTCCATGCCCAATGTTCCGTTGTCGTCGAATTGATATTGGTTGAAGCGCTTACGCGGACACTGGAAAGAATAAATATAACAAGGCATGCTCCAAAAAAAATAACTGGGTTTTTGAAGCTGTCTGTTTTTAAAATTTGAAAGCGTGTCATGGTTAAGAGTTCCTCATTGCGCCCTTGCGGAAACAACGGTGGAAGTGCCGACGCACTGAGTAATTACATCCCCAACGTTCCCTCCAACCGAAAACAAGTAATTATTGTAGAAAACAGCGCCTGTTGTTTGGACGTTACTAGGCAATGCCGTAGCTTCGGTCCAAGAACCAAGCGTGCCGTTACTGTTTATTTTCGCATATCGAACCGTAGAAGTAGAAGGAAATGTGTGAGCATTGTCCGTTCCTCCGACTATATATAAATAGCCGTTATTGATCGCGAGCGCGTGTTTCTCGACGGCGGCGGGAACGTCCGTTGTTCTCGACCAACTGCCAATCGTGCCATCGCCATTAATCGGCGCGTATTGCACGATACCAGAAGGGTTACTGTTATAATATCCACCGACTTGGTAGAGATAGCCGTTGTAAGCTACTGCAGCGAGCCAGCTATCCCTACCTGGCAAGGCTGTCACGGGTGTCCACGATCCAAGCGTGCCATTGCCGTTTATCTGAGCGAAGAGCACCGTGGATGTGTCTTCGGTACTAGGGCTGCCCCATCCTCTGCCGCCCAGCACGTACATATACCCGTTGTAGGCGACTGAAGAATGATCGTAGAGAGTATTGGGCAAAGGAGTTGTGTTTGTCCATGAGCCCAAGGTGCCATTGCCATTTATGGAAGCATACCTAACCGTGGAAGTTGTTGCGGCACCTGCGATCACGTATGCATAACCGTTGTACACGACAAATGCCTCGCCTGCGAGAGCGTTCGGCAACGGAGTGGTAGCGCTCCACGAACTCACCGCGCCATTGCTATCCGCCTGGCCATATATCACGGTGCTCGTGCCTAAACCGCACTCGTCTGTAGCGCCCGCCGAGATTGCGTAGATGTAGCCGTTATAAATATCGGCGGCAACTACCATAGGGATCGGGAGGGGCGTCGTGTTGTTCCAGAAAGTTAAAGCGCCGGTAAACGAAAGATCAAGCGATATCGACCCCGCGGTTAAGTCATACGCAATATTAGTCGACGTCGAAAAAAGAGTGTTCGTCGTTGTCGCGGGCCCGTTTTGTCCTGGGCCGCCGGACCAATCAGTTTGAATAAAAACATTATTCCTGCTCCGCGTAACATATTGTGAAATCGTGTTTGTGGCGCCGCGCGGCCAGCTATATGCAATGGTTACTTTTTTCGTAGAAGGATCGTATTTTAAGCTCGGGGACTCCGACTCGACGCCATCAATTATTATGTCGCTATTAACTTCCCTATACACGTCACTAACATAAAAATATCTCGTGTACGTTGTCGAAGAGATTGAAACCGACTGATCTCCTGATAACGACGTAAATGGAGAACTTGAAGAATTCAAATAATAGTGGTTCGCGGAGGTTGTCGCCACATTCAAAATATTGTGCCAATCGCCCTCCGCCCATACGCGGACATTTTCAAGAAGCTCCTTGGCAAGCGCAGCTCCGGTTTGCAACTTAGTTGCTTGAGCATTACTGCGCAACGCCAGAGCGATAACTCCAGCAGCTGCAATTATTAAAACCGCGCCAATGGCGACAGCAACTAAAACTTCAACAAGAGATTGGCCTGAATTGTTCTCATTTTGAAATATCATATATTTATTTCTGCCGCTACTATAAGCTTATCAAAACGCCGAAAATTCTCATAGGAAATTCTTGCCCCTGCCTCCTATAAAAAATATATAGATCAATATCCAATGAGTCCGCTACTGCTAACTCTCACAACCGAAGATGTCACAGTTGTCCCTCCTATCTTCAGAACAAGGATCACCGAAGTCGATGCGGAAGGAAATCCTGAAATTTGGGCGAATGTGATTTCCAGAAATGATCCCTGGCTAATACTTGATGTTGCGTAACTGACCAGGTTCGGAAGAGGATATCGCTCTACGGCGGTTGATGCGCCATACGAATTGTAAAACAAAGCATAGAACGGAGCGGTATTCGTGCTGTTTTCAAAATGAACTCCCCAAGCGCTTCCCGACTCTTGAACCGCAGAACGGCTTTGCGCTTCGCGAAGCATGGCGGAAATTTTTCTGGCCGACGAATCAAGATTAGCTCGATTTCTGGATCCGAGAAGGTTAATAAGCGACACGCCGGACACTATGATAATAAGCACGATGACAATGGCAAACTCAATAAGGCTGAATCCCCTTCGATAGCGCAGTTTTCCAAAAAAGGATCGCGATATTTCC
>JBBTYG010000065.1:0-1238 GCA_038061855.1 Patescibacteria group bacterium
AAAGAATTCAAGAAGCCGAAAAAATATATTGTCGATGCTTTGATGGCGTGGAGGATGGTTATCATGTCGATTCCAATGATGATTGGAACTCTAATACTATTCAAAGCATATTTTGACGCAGATTCGACAAAAGCATGGACGATTTCACTTACAGTTCTCGCTGTATTCCAGTGGTTCAACGCGTGGAACTGCAAGTCAGAAACAAAATCTCTTTTTCGGACAAACCCGTTCTCAAATATGTATTTAGTGGGAGCAACCATGTGTATTATCATCCTGCACCTTTTTGCGGTGTACAACCCGTTCATGAACAATCTTCTGAAAACGGTTCCGCTTGGTGCCTCAGACTGGGGAATTGTAATTGCCGTTGCCTCAACCATTATTTTTGTTGAAGAAATCAGGAAGTTATTCTATCGCAGAAAAGAGGCGAATTGCCACACTTGACAAGTTTTCACTTGAACATATACTAAGTTCAAGTGAAAATATCCAAAGACCACAGGTGCCGATGTTCTGCGAGCGAAAGCGAGCTTAGAACAACGAGCATCCCGCAAGAAAGCGGGACCTCGTACCGGATAAGACCTGTCGAGGAATAGCAGATAGTTTATTTGCTGCTGTTTTTAAATGGCCTCTGGAATATGGCCATTTATTTTTTTCAACATTAATGAAGACAAAAGCGCAGAAAAAAGAAGAAATAGAAAAAGGGAAGAAATTTTTAAGCCAAAGCCAGGCAATGGTTTTTTCTGATTTTACAAATATCCCGACGAAAGACGTAAGCCGCCTACGCAGAGAATTGAAGACAATCGGCAGTAATCTTTTTGTCATCAAAAAGAGGTTACTCGGTCTGCTTCTGAAAGAAAAAGGCATTGAATTTGATCCATCGAATTTCAAAACTCAGGTAGCGACCATTTTTTCAAAACCTGACGTTGAGGTAATCAGTAGTCCGGTTTTCAAATTTTTTTCTTCACTCGAAGTCCCGGAGGGCAAAGAAAAAAACGTTTGGATCAAGCGCATTCTTGGAGCGTACGATCTTAATGAAAAAAAATTTATCGACGCTACAAGAGTTGTGACGCTTGGCAAACTGCCTTCTCGAGAAGTTATCCTTGCCCAAACGCTTGGTATGATCGCCGCGCCAATTCGGGCATTCCTATATATTCTAAAACAGAAAGCAGAAACTTCGTCGCCGACTGATTCGGCGGGCGCCGTATCGCATGCGACAGCGGATAATCAGCCGACACAGCAAG
>JBBTYG010000066.1:0-2284 GCA_038061855.1 Patescibacteria group bacterium
ATCATAGAAATACCGAAGCTGGGAGTGATTGGCGTTCATCCATCGCTTCTCCCAAAATACCGCGGAGCTTCTCCAATTCAATCGGCTATATTGCGCGGCGACGAGAAAACCGGAGTGACATTGTTTTTAATTGATGAAAAAGTGGATCATGGGCCAGTTCTCGCGCAGGCAAAAGTCACGGGTCACGGGTCAGGAATCAAGTATGCAGAATTACAAAAGCAGCTGGCGGAACTCGCGGGAGACCTGCTCGTCGAAATGCTTCCGAAGTTTCTCGCTGGAGAAATAACGCCACAGTCACAAAACGATGAAGGAGCAACGTATACGAAAAAGTTTTTGTCGGAAGATGCTCGCATCGAGCCTGGCGATCTTGAAAGGGCGCTATCGGGCGAAAACCCCGGATTGGCTCAGTCAATAGATCGTAAAATCCGCGCGCTCAATCCCGAGCCAGGCGTCTGGACAATGAAAGACGGAAAGCGGATGAAGCTCCTCGAAGCGGAAATTGCAGACGGCAGGCTACGTCTCAAAAGAATCCAGATCGAAGGCAAGAAGCCGCAAGCTATGAAATAGCATTTTTCCTGTTCCCGCTCATTCTATTTTCTATGTTCTAATTTCCATTTTCTATTACCTCGTACTCGATCACTATCTGCTCCTTATCTCTTAAAACAAGTTTTTCAAATTCATCGCTTTGTTCTCCATTCACCGTCATTTTAATCTCGTGGGTATTATCAACTACGCTTTCAAGAATTTGGTTTTTCGTGAATGTTTTATCCCATACGGCGAAAAAATCCCCAAGCGTGAAATCCCTTTTTTCTGGAGATTCAACGTGGATCTCGCCAGTTCCGTCATGCGTGTGAATCGGATGCATGCACCCAAGCGTTACCCCGACATTCGCCGGAATTGTTTCCTGCGTTCCGTTTATCTTGATCGTAAGATGTGGATGAATATGGAACTGCGTGTACATGTCGAGTGTACAACTCATAGCAATCTCGCGCGTCGTTTTTGCCGAGGCAGTCCCGCCGTTAAAAATCGCCGCGATATTTTTCCATCCCAAAAGCAGTGCGGCTAAAAGAACGAGTAGCGCGGCGACAAGAAAAGTTTTATTGCTCTTTTTCATTATGTGCAAATTATAAGCCGATGGAAATTTAGAAGCAAGCTGAAACGTCTATACCTAGAAAGAAAAAATTGCCGGATAGGTTGATGTGTGGTAAAATTCTTCAACTAAAATTGGGGAGTCGTCTAATGGTAGGACAGTGGCCTTTGAAGCCATCAATTGGGGTTCGAATCCCTGCTCCCCAGCACTTCGACTCGCTACGCTCGCTCAGTGCAAGCCCCAGTTGTATCGAGCGAGGCGAAGTGTCCTGAGCGAAGCCGAAGGACTACTATGTATTACGTCTATATACTTCAATGCGACGATGGCAGTTTGTACACCGGAATGACTAATGATGTTGAAAGGAGATTTTCTGAGCACAAAAATAGAACGGGTGGGCATTATACATCCTCGCATAAAGTTCAAAAAATTATTTATAAAGAGCAGTTTGAAACAAAGAGTGAAGCATTAAAAAGGGAAGTGCAAATCAAAGGTTGGCGTCGCGAAAAGAAGTTAAGTCTAGTAAATAAAAATTAAGTCAGTGCAGTATCGAGGAAGACCGGAGAGTATTAATTACAATTACCGATGTTCACAGCTAAAGAATGGATGGATAAGTATCCAGAAGTTTTTAAGAAAATTGGAGGTATTATTTATAACCTCAATCAAATTGAAGTTTTTATAATAAGCGCACTAAGCACTTTCTTTATTGATCTTTCCGATCCTCATTCAGAGAAAACCTTTATTTTTAATGACTCACTGTCGGATGAAGCAGTTTTTCCTAATCTTGAAAATAAAAGGAGGTTGTTAATCAGAGTTATTAAAGGAGTGAGTAAGGCAGCAGAAGAAAACGGGATGAGCTTTGATAAATCAAAATGGCTTAACATCTGCGAGTCCGTCAGAAAATTACAAGAGTTGAGAAACGAATTAGCTCACCATCATTTACTTTTTCTACAAAATGGAAATATCGGTTACTACATTAGAAAAAATCCCGAAGAACTTTTGCAAGATAAAAAGATAGGTAAAACTGGCAGCATGAAATTAATAGAAATTGATCTAGATAAAGAGTTTGAAAAAAGCGGAAATACCTTAAAAGAAAGTGAACCCTTGATGGCGGAACTCTCTACGGACGCATTAAATATCCTAATTGAAATTGCGTGGAAAAAGAAAGTTGAGAATGTGACCGAGATGGGTCATGAG
>JBBTYG010000067.1:0-2447 GCA_038061855.1 Patescibacteria group bacterium
CGGCAGAAACATTGGTCCAAGTCCAGCTGTAAGGAGAAGTCGTATCAGTGTTCAATAAGGTTGTGCCGTTGTAAAACTCCACTCTCTGAATTGTTCCATCGCTGTCAGAAGCGCTGGCCGTTAAAGTAATGGTCGCTGGCGATGTGAAAGTTGAATTACTGACTGGCGATGTCAGAGAAACGGTTGGTGGTTGATTCGTTGCGACAGGATTAATGACAAAACTGCAAATCGTATGGCTACCCTGACTGCTGATCATGTTCCAATAGCTTAGACTGACAACGGTGGCTTGGGGACTTCTGAAACCATAGTCGGTTCCCAACGTCAACTCGCTCCCGCCTTGTGGGGTGACATAAATGCTGTAGATGTGCCGAGAGATGTCAACTTCCAACCTAAAATGATAATTGACGCCGGCAGAATATGGAATGGTTCTAGCGGCGCCGTAAGCAGTGCCGTTCATAGCGTCAATATAGCCTGATACATTAAACCTGGCGATAACGGCAAGATCGGTATATGCTCCAGCGGCAGATTGAGACAATCCAGTTACGCCATCAATGAAGTTATTAAGCGGTTGGGCGTCAAATTCAACTCTGAAAACGCCTGTCTGGGAATCAAGAGTTCTGGATTGCCATGAAGCATTGCTCGTCGAACAGCTTGATTGCGCAGAATTAACTGTTACTACAACATCATCGCTTGCTGTCAAAACACCATCTAATGCTGTCAACCTAAGAATATAATTTCCAGCAGAACTGAATATTGCAGTTGTTGTCAATGAATTCACATTTCCAAATGTAACCGTTCCCGCTCCAGATACCCTGCTCCAGGTCGTTGTCAATGTTGACCCTGCGGGCAAACCGTCATCTGTGGCTGTGCCGGCTAGGCTAACGGAGTTTGTGGGCAGGGTAATTGTTCTATCGGCTCCAGAGTTAACGGTCGGTGGTTGATTAACGGTCGTAGCATTAAACGTCGCGGTTACGCTTCTCGCTGCATTCATTGTTACTATGCATGTTGTTGCTGTCCCAGAACATGCTCCACTCCAACTAGAAAATGTCGATCCCGATGATGCAATGGCATTTAAAGTTACCGACGTTCCAGAGTTATAACTTTCGCTACAGTCGCTACCGCAATTAATTCCAGTTCCTGTAACAGTTCCTGAACCTGTGCCTTGTTTTGTGACCGTGAGAGTGTAGGTGGTTGGCGGTTGACCGCCCATGTACTCATACGCTCCGATGTCAGGAAGGCCGACAATAGAATTTCCCGCAATATCCCTGCTCAATCCCACATTTAGTCCTGCGTTAATCGCGGGGGAGCCCTGCCTTAAACTGAAATCACGATTTGCTTTGTTGGTGAACATTGGGTCCGCCCGTAAATTACCAGTGCCGGAAGTATCTTCATTTCTAGTATCAATATCAAACAAGCAGTTATTGCAAAGGCCTCCTATATGATTTCGATTCCACGCTTCATTTAAGCCAGTATAGATATTGTTTCTTATCATCGGCGGGGTAGGTTGTCTGCTAAGCAAATCTGCGGAGCGGTCAAAAACATTGTTATCCATAGTGACAGACCTAGCAGAAGTAAAATTTGTGGCCTGATCAACATTGGAGTAGATATTGTAGGTAAATTCCAAATTTCCCATAGGGCTTTCGGTGTTAGCCATAAGCCCGACCATGACATCGTAAAAGCGACTGCGTCTGACGCGGACACTGGTGACACCGCCGCTGTTGACTTGAATCACATCACAATGCCGATAAGCCGAGCCGCAGTGCGGCGGGTTGCCAGAGGCGTATTGCTTCATGCCCGAGAATGTAGAATCCTCCACAAGCAGAGTTCCTTGGCCGTCATATTTGATGTGGTCTTCGCCACCCCCATTGAGTCCATAGAAATCTACATTCTGTATGGTCATGCCGCCACCGGCTCTGCCAAAAATTAAATCCCCGCCAGTATAATTGAGGTTTCCGTAAATATATGCATTCCTAAGTGTAAAAAAATCACCCCCTTCCGGCACATGCACAATATATCCATTTCCATTGCTAGGAGGTATCTCGAAATATCGTTTATCTCTTCCATCAATCGTTATGTACGGATGCCTTATCTGCATACCTTGCGCTAGGCTTACACGCCCACTGTGTCCTGACGCTTCAGAGCGCTGAAACAAAATAGGGCTTTGCGCTGTCCCTCCAGCCCCAGAAACCAGGCGGGTGTTATAAGTCATACCACTGGTTCCACCGTCAAGATAAATGGTGTCGCTGGGGCGGACACTGCTCCAATTTATCTGATTCATTTCATTCCATGCGGTTGTCCAACTTCTACCGTCGGCGTTGTTCCCATTCCTAGAAACATAATAAGTGGCGCCACTGCTCGTCGTGTTAAACGTCGCTGTTACACTTCTCGCTGTATTCATTGTTACTATGCATGTTGTTGCTGTCCCAGAACATGCTCCACTCCAACTA
>JBBTYG010000068.1:0-15746 GCA_038061855.1 Patescibacteria group bacterium
GGGCTTTGTCTCTGACGGCACTTCTCCTTGCCGTTCTCGCGATAGTTAAGATAAACTATCCGGGGTTCAGCGTTGACACCAGCGACGTTACCGTCGATGTGGTGTGGTACACCGAAGTGGATGGCAAAGTTTCTGATGGCGAGTACGCCCTCCGCAGCGGCAGAAAAAAAGAGGCTGGCGTTACCTACCGTCCTGCCTCGCGCAAATTGGAGTATTTCGTTTCAAGCGACCCGGCGGTCCTCCGTTCGAAAGAGGGTCGTGATTTTTGGCAAGAGGCGTTTCAAGCCCTCGAGCAAAACGGATCATTGCCGAAGCTTCCGTTGTCCTTCGTGGATGGCGAGTACGCATTCTCGAAGATCGACTTCGACAACGCGACGGCGACCATGTTGCGCAAGAGCCAGACAGGCTACTTTGCAAAGCAGGCCGAGATGCCCTTCAGTATATTTGGGTCGCGTCCCTATTTAGGACCGACGTTTCGGATCGCCGAACTGAACGTCGGCGGCAAAAGCAAGTACTGGTTGGTCAACGTTAACCCGGCGGAAGGACGAGAAGGAAAGCGTGTCACACTGTCCTTGCGTTGGTAGGGTCTGCCAGCGCTTTCAAGCCCGCACGATGTTTCGTGCGGGCCCCCCTTTTTCTGTAGTGTTAAATCGCTTTCTAGTGAGTAGCTTTACAATTTTCTTGAATTCTCGGCCTCGCTCGGCATAATTTGCGAACATATCAAAACTTGTTGCGCCGGGAGAGAAAATGATATGAGTTATGGGATATGAGTCATTAGTCATGGCGTAACGATAGGCATAACGCACCGCTTCTCGAAGATTTTTAGTGATTTCGATTTTTACTTGACCCTTGACCATCGACCCCTGACTCATAATTGCTTTGCGAATCTTGTTTTTATTCTCGCCCATAAGAACAATGAGTTTCGGCGGATATTTCTTAATTGCGTCAACGAGCGGAGCGTAGTTTCGCACTTTGTCCCGCCCGCCAGCGATGAGAATCTGCGTACCGGGACACGAGTCATGAATCATGGAATTTTTGACTCCCGACTCTTGACCCCCAACCCCTGACCCGTGACTCTGAAATGCCCGAATCGCTGCGGCAGTTGTGTGCGGGTTTGTCGAGGCGGAATCATTATAAAAACGGATATTCCCGATCGTTCGCACAAGCTCCAAGCGGTGTTCGTTGCCTTTGAAATTTTTTATAGCCTGAAGTATGGCTTGTCTCGAAACGCCGATTTTCAAAGCGACTATCGCGGCCATCGCCGCGTTTTTGAAATTGTGCTCGCCCGGAATGCTGATAACCTTTCTTATCTCATTTTCTAATTCGCGCGAATTAGAAAATGAGAGGTCGATGGGTATTTTTTTGCCCATGCTTTTTTCTCCGATCCATCTGCTTAATTTATCGTGCTTGAAATAGAAAATTGTGTCTTTGGATTTCTGATGCGCGGCGATATTCGCTTTTGCACCATAGTATTCTTTGAGGTTTGCGTGTGCATCCAAATGGTCTGGGAATATTTCTAGCACGACCGCAATATGTGGAGATACTTCGAGATCTTGAAGTTGGAAACTGGAAAGCTCTAAAATAACGATTGGTTCACTTGCCGCTTGCCACCCTTGGCGAGCCTCGCCTTCGGCGGGTCTCTTGTCGCTAGTCGCTATTTTCGGAAGTAGGTCGAGCGCCGGTGTGCCGATGTTGCCGGCGAGAAACACATCCTCGCCGGCTTTTTTAAGTATGTTGTAGAGGATAGTCGCAGTCGTTCCCTTTCCTTTTGTGCCCGTGATGCCGATTACTTGAGCCGGACAATTTGCGAAAAAGAGTTTTGTCGCGCTCGAAAATACAACCCCGTTTTTCCTCGCGCGTCGCAGTTCTGGTAGATTATACGGAATGCCGGGCGATCGGAAAATGACGTCAAAACCGAGGAGATTTTTAAGGTAGTTTTTTCCGGTTACCCCGCGAGCGCCTTTAGGGATTTTTATTTTCGGATTTCTATCGAGTATCCAAACCTCATCCCCTCGTAGGGCCTTCATTCTCCGAAGAAATTTGAAAACAGATTTTCCTTCTCTGCCGAATCCGAGAATTGCGAGCTTCATTTGTTGCGGGGGCGGGAATTGCACCCGCTACCTCCAGCTTATGGGGCTGATGAGCAACTGTTACTCCTCCCCGCGATTTTCATAGCCACCCTAGTATATACTTAAAGCGCGCTGCTTGTCAAAAATTTTTGACAAGCAGCGCTGTATGATGCATGCTCAAGCTTACCATAGCTACTTTATGGATGTTTTGGAAAACCAACGGGAATCCATTTTAATTTGAATTATATGTTTAAGGAACAAATCAAAAATGAACTTGAACGGGGTTCGAAAATTTCAATCATAAATGTCGTAAATTATTTAATCGAAGGCGCTCATGCGCTTAGGGCATCGGATATTCATATCGATCCGCAACAAGATGATGTGCAGGTGCGGTTCCGAATTGACGGCGTGCTTCAGGACGCGCACGTGCTCCCAAAGCGCATTCATCCCGAAGTCATCTCTCGTATAAAAATTATTTCGAATCTCCGTACGGACGAGCACCAAGCTGCTCAAGACGGACGTTTTAGGACCGTCTTGCAGGATGGTATCGTTGTTGATGTGCGGGTTTCCGTCGCGCCAACTTTTCACGGGGAGGACGCTGTTATGCGGCTTCTATCTGACAGAGCTGAAGAGTTCACGCTAAGCTCTCTTGGTTTCAGTGAACACAACAGAAAGAAGATACTTAGGGCAATTAAGAGGCCACATGGCATGATTTTGGCTACTGGTCCAACAGGTTCTGGGAAAACTACAACGCTTTATACACTAATCAAAATGCTGAATGTTCGTGGAACTTCGATCATCACGATCGAAGAGCCTATAGAGTATTCAATCAAAGGCATCAATCAAATCCAGGCGAATCCACGCGCAGGTCTCACGTTCGCGAACGGCCTCCGTTCTATTCTGCGGCAAGATCCGAATATTATCATGGTTGGTGAGATCCGAGATGCCGAGACTGCCGGGATTGCCGTAAATACGGCCTTGACTGGCCACCTCCTTCTTTCTACTATCCACACGAATGACGCCGCAACCACACTTCCGCGGCTCCTCGACATGAAATTGGAGCCGTATCTCATTGCTTCAACCGTGAATCTCGCAATAGGCCAGCGACTGATCCGGAAGATTTGTTCTGAGTGTAAGGTTGAGAAAAAAATGACATCGGATGAGATAAAAAGTCTTGCCGAAATTATACCATCAGCTTTTCTTGAGAAGTGCAAAAATTTTTTCGAAGGCAGTGGGTGTGAGAAGTGCGCCGGGAGTGGCTATTGCGGGAGGATTGGCATCCACGAAGTATTACTTGTTGACGGGCTTGTGCGGGAAGCTGTTCTCCGGAAGGCGTCTGCTGAAGAAATAAAAAAAATCGCAGTTGTGCAAGGTATGGTGCCAATCCTCGAAGATGGATTTGAAAAGGTTTGCGCTGGCGTAACGACCGTTGAGGAAGTTTTGCGCGTGCTCCATGAATAAATTATTCTTCCGACTCTCAAATCAGGAAAAAATTATGTTTGCGAAGAGGCTTTCTATTCTCGTCAAATCAGGAGTGCCGATTTTCGAGAGCTTGCAAATTCTCAAAAGGCAATCGGCGTCTCCAGTCGCAAAAAAAATTTTTGAAAAAGTAGTCGCGGACGTGGAGAACGGCCAGTTTCTCTCGACCAGCTTGGGTCAGTACAAGAAAATTTTTGGAGATTTGGCGGTTAATATAATCCGCGTCGGGGAAATGAGCGGTACGCTGCAAGAAAATCTGAATTATTTGGCGGAAGAGCTCGACAAAAAACAGGTGTTGAGGAGAAAAGTGGTAAGCGCACTCATTTATCCTTTAATAATTTTTGTTGGTACTGTTGGTATCAGTATTCTTTTAACAGTTTTAATTTTTCCCAAGATTATGCCGATTTTCTTGAGTTTCAAGTTTGAGTTGCCCATCACGACGAAGATTCTCATTTTTGTGAGCGGCATATTCGTTCACTACGGTTTTTTCTTGTTGCTTGGACTTGTTGTGATAGCGATTGGTATTTGGGCGCTGTTTAAGATTGAACAGACTCGATACGTATTTGAGCATTTAGTTTTTAAAATTCCGATTTTCGGCAGATTATCTCAGAGTTACCACATGTCAAACTTTTGCAGAACGCTTGGGTTGCTTCTTAAAAGCCAGATTGTTATTGTACAGGCGGCGACAATAACCGCGGACACAATGAGCAGCGTGGTGTACCGGCGTGAAATTCATTCGATCGCCGAACATCTCAAGAAAGGAGGAAGGATATCGGCTCATTTAGACAAAAAAATAAAACTTTTTCCTCCGATGGTGTCCCAAATGATTTCCGTTGGGGAAACCACTGGGAATTTGAGCGAAACCCTCTCCTACGTTTCAGAAATGTACGAGAATGAAGTGGAGATGATCACAAAAAATTTGTCTACATTAATCGAGCCAGCGCTGATGATTGTTATGGGCGTCATCGTCGGATTCATTGCCGTTTCCATCATTACTCCGATTTATGAAATTACACAGCATCTTAATTCCAGATAGAAATGGCTGCTTGCCCATCACAACTTTTTCGCGTCGAAAAAGTTGTGATGGGTTTACGCTCATAGAGATATTGATGGTAGTCGGCATATTCGTCCTACTTTCCGGCATGGGTCTTTTTATGACTCTCGATGCGTTGCGCGGCACAACCTTTCGTTCGGAGCGCGACATAGTAGTAAGTTTGCTTCAAAAGGCGAGGAGCGAATCTATAAATAACATCAACCAATCTCCTCACGGTTTTTGTTTCGATGGCGCAAATTATGTTGTTTTTGAAGGAAATGACTGCGCGACAGCTCCGTCTGAAAAAAAGGAATTTACTCCGGCGGGAGGCGGTATTTCGTTTTATCCTCCGTTTCCGGCCGAAGGCATCGTTTTTATTCAACTTTCTGGAGATTCCGCAGATTGGTCGGGGACTTTTCAACAAGGCAACAAAATTTCCTCGCTTTCTGTGAATAGAGAAGGGATGATAGACTGGTAGCGCATTAATGTTCAAAAATTTTGAAAACAAAATAGGATTCAGTACGATTGAAATGCTCATCGCGTTTTCCTTTTTCGCACTTATCATAGGCGGAGTTTCGGTGATGGCTCTTAGTAATCAAGTGGTGGCGCTTGATACACAGCTTTCCAATCAAGCGCTTTTGAAGGCGGATCAGTGGCTCGAAACTCTTAAAACCACCGCTGCGTTAAATTGGAGTTCTGCAAATTCCATTCCGCTTTCAGCGCCAGACTCGGATTACCAGCAGTACGAGGTTTTCGTGCAAGATATTTCGCCGTGTGCGAAGTATGTATCAAGCGCTGTTCTATGGCATTCATCTCCTACTCGTTCACAGAAGACAGAATATATTACTCTACTTACGAATCCAGCTGAAGCGATCGCTATGGGCGGCGGATGCGATCCTATTCCTCCAGGAGAATGGGATAACCCCGGCAGTTTTGGAAGCGTTGACTTGAGCGGATCTGACGGAACTGGCGTTGATGCGCATTACATAAACGGAATTCGATATGCGATTATTACCGCTGATCCCAGTTCAGCTTCTGCCGAAGATTTCATAGTTGTAGATGTATCCGACCCCGATAATCTTGATCTCTCGGATATCGTGAGCGAAATTGATACAGGGCCTGGTTTGAATGGCGTTGCTGTTGGTAAAACATATGCGTATGTTGTCCAAAATGAAAATACCGACCAGCTTCAGGTTATCGACGTGAGTAATCCGGCGGCTCCCAGCTTAGTTATCTCCGTCGCATTGCCAAATATCACATTCTCTTGTCCGGGCGGCAACAAGTGTCTTGCAGGAAGAAGCGTCGCTTATTACGGCAATAAGGTTTATGTAGGTACTGCATATATAGCTAACCTGGCATTGCCTAGCACGCAAAATAATGAATTTCATATTTTTGACGTGTCCAGTCCGGCGAATCCTGTTTGGCTCGGAAGCTTGAATGTAAATCACAATGTAAACGATATCGAGGTGCGCGGAAATTACGCGTACCTCGCGACGTCGGACGATGTTGGCGAGATGACTGTTGTTGATGTGAGTAATCCTGTTGCGTCCTTCGTTGCCGGGAAATTTGATGCTCAAGCTACTGGCGGCGGAGCGAGTAATGAAGACGGCTGGAGCATTGATGTGGTAGGCAGTTATGCCTATTTTGGTCGAGAGCGCGTCAATGGCGGCACTGAGAGGGATTTTTATATTCTTAATGTATCCAATCCTGCATCGGTTAGCGTGGTAGGCTCTAAAATAGTCGGCATGACATCCGGAAATGATATTTACATTTCCGGCATCGCCAAACAAGGTAATTACGCGTTTTTGTCTACCACCGATAGCAACGAACCATTTTTTGTCCTCGACGTTGCGGATCCATCCAATCCAGTGAATTATAGCGCGTGCGGCCTTAACTTCTCGCAGGTTACTCGCGGATTAAAATATTTAGACAATCTTATTTTTACGGTGAATCGCAGCAATGACATTCTCAGAATCATTTATGACCAACCAACAGCGTGTTCATAATTACTATTTCTCCATGTTACGAGTAGATTGCCCAGAGACGTTTGTAGCCGCGCCTTCGTCGCGGCGGTCTATATCAGGGTTTACGCTTATCGAGGTTTTAATCTACATTGTATTGCTTTCGTTCATTGTGGTTGCGTCGCTGGGAGTGACGAATCAAATTACCCAAGGGATTTGGAAAGACAATGCTCGCATCGCAATTCAATCGGAAGCTGATTTCGTGCTCAGAAAATTAGACTATGCGTTGGGTGGCGTAAGTCCAGCGCAGGTGACCGGCGGTTCTACGCTTTCAATTACTGCAGGTTCCGGATTCTGTTTCAGTTTAGCTGGCTCTGTGATTATGCTAAAAAGAGAGCCGTGCCAATTCGCATCGCTCACGCCACAGGCGCTCACTTCCGCAAATGTTTCCGTTTCCTTATTGTCGTTTAGCATTAACGGGGCGGCCATGACAAGTATGTTCACCATGAACGGCAATACATTCCAATCAACTAAGTATCTCCGATGACTCGATCACGAACAGATAACGACGGATTTGTCGCTCTTACTTCAGTTCTCTTGATTTCGGTAGTTTTGCTTCTTATGGTGGCGACATTGAGTTTGAGCGGGTATATCGGGCGATTCAATGTTTTGAATTCCGAACTCAAAAAAGTGAGCGCGGCGCTTGCCGAAGCGTGCGCCAATACAGCTGTTTTGAAATTGGCGGAAGACTGGAGTTACGCTGGAAATGAAACAATCGCCACTAATGGAAATACATGCAAAATTTTTTCGGTTTCAGCAATAGGATCGAATCCGCAAATTTTCGAAGTGCAAGCGATTTATCAGGAGGCATACACAAATCTAAGAATCAGAATTCAAAAAACCCCATTTGCCATCGTATCGTGGAATGAGGTGCCTAATCTGCCGTGACTGTGATATATTGTGAAAAAAATTTCTATATGATATTGTGTGATTCTGCGAAATTCAAAGGTCGAGATTGAATATGCGTGAAATTCGATAAAAACAATGAATAGAAAAACAATAAACGAAGAAAAAGAATTTGCCTTATCGGGTAATAAACCTCGTTCGGGGTTTACGCTTATTGAGGTTTTGGTAGTTATTGGAATTATAGCCATTTTGGCTACGGTGGTTCTTATCGCAATAAACCCAGCGAGACAGTTCGCGCAAGCACGCGATTCACAGCGCACTAGCAACGTGAATGCAATTCTTAATGCGATTGGCCAGCGCTTGGCGGACAACAAGGGGATTTTCAAGGGCGATATTCCTGGAACAGTTGCGGTTGAAGTTTGTGCCGATTTGACTACTCTCGTAGCTGGGACATCGTATAACATCATGGACGATACAGATTTAATAGTAGCAGACACAAGCGTTGGTATTGCATGTTTGGTGCCAACTTATCTTCCGTCGTTCCCGTCTGATCCAGAGGATTCTATTGCCGGCGGTGATACTGGTTATGACTTAACCATTGATGCAGTTGGAAGGATTAAAATTTCAGCTCCAGATGCTGAAATTACGGTTCCTATTTCGGTTACTCGATAATCAAAATCCTCGGCGATTACAAAAAATTCCCCGACGCGGGAGTTTTTTGGTTTCAAGATACTTGGCACAATACATAGAGTGGTGTATAAATTTAAAAAGGAATTGGCGGCGTAGCTCAGTGGTAGAGCAGAGCCCTCATAAAGCTCAGGTCGCAGGTTCGATCCCTGCCGCCGTCACATCCGATATTTTTTTATCACAGCCTTCCAAAATTTTATCAGTAGTGGTAGATTTGTTGTAGTGGATTGAAAAAATTGCCACTAGATTGGAGGTGAGAAATATGGCGAGAGAGAAAATTTTCTGTCGAAACAGCGCAAGGTTGAACGGCCACTCTACGATTGGCGAAGGAGCTCGTGAAGTAGTCGTGGCGTTAATGGCGTCCGCTCTCGTGAAGAAGGTAAATTTTCACGGCGTGGAGAGAAACGGCGGTGGGAAAAATACTGTGAGAGTTTCCGACGACATTTACCCCGGAACAGTTCTGGTTAAGGTCCGGTGGACTACCGGTAGGCAGTCATTCCATGTTATCCTGCGTGATTCTGGAACGAAAGATCAACTGAAGACCCTGCTTCACGAAAGATTTCAGGCCGAGGTGGCCTGATCTACCAAAGCGCGCCGCGTCCGTAAGGGCAGGCGCGCTTCAGTTTTCCGACGTTTTTTGCTTTGTGTGATGCCGAAGTGGCGCAAAATGCAGCCTCCGACGGGTTACGGCGGAGGCACTTATGTCATGATTCATTCTCGCTTCCGGACTTCGTACGATAACAAGACGAGTCCATCGCACGACTGTTGGCTCCAATCTCCGCCACGCCATACAAGCTCCCTGGAGCCCGCGCGATGGTTGAGCCCCCTTGTTCCGGGAGCAAGACAATTGCAGCCGCAGAGCAATGTTGCTGCGATAAGCAATACCGAGATCAACGGAAAATTCTTCATACTTTCTTTTCACCCCCTTTCGTTTCAGGTTTCTGTACTGATAAAGAGTATAGATATTCCAAAGATATTTTTCAACACAGCCTAATGTGATATATTTAAGCGTCATGATTGTTATTGAAACGGAAAATCTTGTAAAAAAGTTCAACGGCGTTGCCGCGGTTGACGGTTTGTCCATCAAAATCAACGAGGGGCAAATTACCGGCCTTTTGGGTCCGAACGGAGCGGGGAAAACGACGACAATCCAAATGCTTTTGGATTTAATCACGCCGACTTCGGGCGTGATTAAAATTTTTGGTAAGGATATGAAGCATCACCGCGAGGAAATTTTGGGAAGAATAAATTTTTCCTCTCCGTACGTTGCGCTTCCGGGCAATTTGAAAGTATGGGAAAATTTGGCGACTTTCGCGCGGTTATACGGCGTGCGGGAAATTAAAACAAAAATCAACGAGTTGGCTGATTTTTTCGAGATTCGAGGCATGCTTCAAAAGATGACGTCGAATCTTTCGACCGGACAGCTTACGCGCGTTAATCTTACAAAAGCTCTTTTGAATGATCCCGAGCTTTTACTTCTCGACGAGCCGACGTCTTCTCTTGATCCGGACATAGCTGATAAAACCCGTATGATGTTGAAGCGTATTCAGAAAGAGCGGAAGGTAAGCATTCTCTACACGTCTCACAATATGGAAGAAGTCGAGGAATTGTGCGAGCGGGTGATTTTCATCAGCAATGGAAAGGTGAAGGACGACGGCACGCCCGCGGAGCTTGTAAAAAAATACGGGCACAAGGATTTGAACGACGTGTTTTTGTCTATCGCACGAGATCCGGAAAACTCAAATGTCAAAAGTCAAAACTAAAATGTAGTCTATCCAAACTTTTGAGTTTCGAGATTTAACTTGTCACTATGAAATTACACAGAATCAAAGCGTTGCTTATAAGGCATTTATATTTATATCAACGTAGTTTCCCGCGCATTATGGATATTCTTTACTGGCCGGTTATGGAGTTACTGCTTTGGGGATTTATCAGTATGTACGTAGGGAAACTCAATTTGGGCGGGTTTAATGTCGTAACAGTGTTACTTGGAGCTGTTATATTTTGGGATTTATTGAGCCAATCGCAGCGCTCCGTCTCTGTCGCATTTCTTGAAGATGTCTGGGAGAGAAATTTCTTGAATATTTTCGTGACGCCTCTCCGGATCAGCGAGTTTCTGGCTTCAGCCGTTATATTGGCGTTTATTCGAATTCTCATGACCGGCGCGGTGATGGGTATTCTCGCCGCGCTATTTTATAAGTTCAATATTTTTATTTTTGGATTCTATCTCGTACCGTTCATGTTTAATCTTTTGGTATTCGGTTCGACATTGGGATTTTTTACGACCGCGATTATTTTGCGGTTCGGAACCTCCGCGCAGGTTTTGGCATTCGGATTTCTCTTCCTGCTCCAGCCGTTTAGCGCCGTGTTTTACCCAGTTTCAGTTCTCCCGTCATTTGTCCAGCCGATTGCGTATGCATTGCCATCAACGTATGTATTTGAAGGTATGCGATCGGTTATCGCAACCGGAGTTTTTCCGGTCGGAACGTTTGCGCTTTCGCTCGCAACAAACGCGATTTATCTAGCTCTTGTCTTGTGGTATTTCTACCGGATGTTCGCGATCGTGAAAATAAAGGGGAGATTGATGAAGTTGGATTAGATCGCCGTAAACTCGTACGGCTTCGCTCGAAATCTGACAATTAAAGTTCCGATTTGACTCTTCGTTTTCATTGGAATAGATTGTAAGCGCACTGTTGAAAACTTAACCAGAGGAAACCTATGACCGAGAGAGAAAAACGAGAATACGAACGTCAGAAACAACTTCAGGAACTTCAGCAATTGGTTTATGAATTCGAAGCCAAACACCAAGATACGGATCATTGCGGAGGACACATGCTGTTGCTTCGCGCTTTTATTATGGAAGTAAACATGGAGCGCGTGCCAGCAGACGACGATTCTAATCTCTTTGTACGTTTAAAGCTAATGCAGCGCCTTAGGGAGTTCTCCGCGACACCAATAGAACTGTTCTTCATGCAGGCGAAGATGCTGGAGTTCTTCGTCGGGGTCATTCAGGACGAGGTGGCGCATGCATTGGCTTGTCAGGAGCTGCTCTTTCCAGAAACGATCTTCGGTGAAGGGAAAGCGGGCACATCTCCGGTAACCGATCAACTCGATGTTGCGGAGGCTTTGTGGCCGGGCGGCGCGGATTGAGTGAATTCATCAATTCGTAAAATGTGGAGGGGCGGGGAACCTGCTGAGGAATCCCGCCCTTTTCTTTTTATTGCGTCGCCTGCCGCCTCGCGGTAGCATAGGAATATGGCTCAATTTAACGAGAAAGCACGCGCAGGTCATATTCACCCTATTTCGCGGGCGATTTTTGAGATACGCGCTATTTTTGATGAGCTTGGATTTGAAGTTGCTCTTGGTCCGGAGATTGAGGACGAGTGGCACAATTTCGACGCACTTAACATTCCCAAAGACCATCCTGCGCGCGATATGCAAGACACGTTTTGGTTGAAACGCGATGCGAATATGCGAATGCATGCGAATGGTGCGAATAAATTAGTTTTGCGGACGCATACGTCGCCGGTACAGATTCGTTATATGGAAGAAAAGCTAAAGGCTGGCATCCAGCCGCCTTATAGAATAATCGTGCCCGGAAAAGTGTTTCGCAATGAGGCAACCGACGCAACGCATGAGGCGCAATTTTTTCAGGTTGAAGGCCTATTCGTGGATAAAAAAGTGTCACTCGCGGAGCTAAAAGGAGTTCTATCGCGCTTTTTTAAAAAGTATTTCGGGTCGGATGCGGAGATACGTTTTCGACCGAGTTTTTTCTCATTTACTGAGCCAAGCGTTGAAGTAGATATGCGATTAAGAAGTCTTTCGAATGGCATGAGACGGGGCAAGTGGCTTGAAATGGCTGGTGCGGGATTAGTGCATCCTAACGTGTTCAAGGCGGTCGGCCTTTCCGGCTGCGCAGGCTTTGCGTTTGGCATCGGTATCGATCGCTTGATAATGGTCAAATACGGCATTGAGGATATCCGGCTGTTTTACAACGGCGACTTAAGGCTGGTTTCACAATTCTAATTCCATGCTTGTCTCATATTCGTGGCTACAATCGTATTTCAAAAAGAAGCTTCCGTCGCCGGAAAAATTGGCGGACATGTTGACGTTCTTGGCGTTTGAGGTTGAAGGAATAGAGGAAAAAAAGAATGATACGATTTTCAACGTAAAAATTCTTCCCGATCGGGCGCACTATGCGCTCTCGCATCGCGGCATTGCTCGCGATCTTAAAGCGGCGCTCGGCGAAGAAATCGTATTGTCTCGGAGGCGTGTTCCAGAATCTAAAAAGCTAGCACCGCTTTCCGTACTCATTGAAGATAAAAAAGATTGCCGTCGTTATATTGGGAGGCGTGTTGACGGTGTTGTCGTTGGCGAGTCGCCTGCGTGGCTTACTGAGCGGCTTGAATCTATCGGCCAGCGATCGATTAACAACGTCGTTGATGCGGCGAATTTCGTGATGTTCGACATAGGGCAGCCACTTCACGTTTTCGACGGGGATAAGGTTGAAAGTATGAAATCAAAAATTGATGAAAAGAAAATTTTTATACGACGAGCGATGCGAGGTGAGAATATAGTTTCGCTTGACGATAGAAACATAGAGCTTAATCCAGAAATGCTTGTTATCGCAGATGCTGGTGGGCCGCTTGGCATAGCCGGTATTAAAGGGGGGAGGCGTGCTGTTGTCGGGCCTGAAACCAAAAATCTGATTCTGGAAGCGGCGCATTTCAATCCGGCGCCGCTTCGCCGCGCGTCGGAGCGGCTCGGAATTCGTACCGATGCTTCGAAGCGTTTTGAAAACGAGCCGTCGCCTGAGCTTGCCGCGATTGCGATTTTAGAATTTTCATCTCTGATAGCCGAGCTGTGCCCAGGAGCTAATTTTGGAGACATTGTTGACGAATACCCATCTCCACAGATCGAGAGAATTATCGTTATTCAACCGGAAGACATTTCGGAAAAACTCGGCATAGCATTGAGCGCGAAAGAAATAGCAGATATTCTACAAAGGCTTGGCATAAAAGTTTCATCCGGGAAAGACAAAGAGTTTGTGCTTCATATCCCGCCGGAGCGGTTAGATCTTATAATTCCCGAAGATATCGCCGAAGAAGTCGGGCGGCTTATTGGATACGAAAAAATCCCCGTTGCGCTCCCATCAAAACCGTCATCCGAATTTTGCATCAAAAAGCAATTTTATTGGGAGTGGAAAATTCGCGAGTTTTTGGCGAACGAGGGATTTTCTGAAGTGATGACGTCTTCGTTTTCGGAAAAAGGCGTGATGGCGATTGAAAAGCCGCTTGCGGAAGATAAGGCATATCTGCGAACAGATCTTACGCACAGCACCGAAGAGGCGCTCTGTTTCAATCTAACAAACCTTCCGCTTCTCGGCGCGCCGCAGGTAAAAATTTTTGAGGTTGGGAAAATTTTTCCAAAGCAAGTAGAGCAAACCTCTCTTTGTATAGGTATCGCGCAACCAAAAGGGTATAAAGGGGAAAAAGTGAACGAGCAGATCCGGGTTGTCCGAGACAAGATAATTTCTATGCTTGGCGCGCCGGTTTCGACTGCGTGCACAGTTAATGATATTGGCGGAATTATCTTGTTCAACGGGAAGCCGATCGGCGAGATTAATCGCATTGACGGGATATTGGAATTGAATCTTGATCCGCTTATCGCGGCGCTTCCTGATGCGAAGACATGGGATATTTCAATTCCGCCTGCGGCAATTCAAACATATAAACCTCTTTCCTTATTTCCATTCATTGTCCGCGATATCGCGTTTTTTTCTCCTCCTGGAGTAAAACTTGAGGATATACAGAATTGCATCAAAAAAAATGCGAGTCTGCTCGCCCGCCGCGTATCTCTATTTGACAGATTCGAGAAAAACGGCAAAACCTCTTTAGCTTTCAGGATCGTGTTTCAGGCGGACGATCGGACGCTTACCGACGAAGAAGCGAATGCGATAATGAAAAAAGTTTCAGCGGCGCTCGAGAAGAAGTTTAGTGCGGAAATCCGCTAAAAATGGAAAGACTCGGCTTGTGCTAAGTCTTTTTTGGTTGATCTGTGCGGCCACTGGCGTGGCTTAAGTTACATCGAATGTGCGCAGAGAGCGATTCCGGAGCGTTTCAATAGTGTTTCGAGGCCTTCGATGTGATTTGCCTGCGCCTGCTGATTTCTCGCGAGCAGGTCGATTTCGGTCGCCTGAGCCTCCGCGTTTGAGAGAATTCTGTCGGTGAGTATGCGGACGCACCGGTCGTTTCCTAGCCGGCCTGTTCCGATTCGGTCAAGAAGCATTTTGATCGCTTCGGCCGTCGTCATGGTTTTCGCTGTTTCCGCTGTTCTTGTTTCGTCCTCAAGCGCAAGTCTACGCGTTTCGGTGTCAATGTTGCCCATGTCAATCGTCGTGTTCATAGCATTTCGCTCGTTTTTTTGATTGTTGTGTTCTATGCTGTTTTGGTTTTTTTTGATGAACCGCTTAAGATATACCTCGCATAACGGCAGTATGTCAATTCCCTCGGAGAGTGTAAGATTAATGTTATGAAGCGATTCGAGATTCCAAAAGAAGTGTTGGCGGTTGTCGTTGCGCTGCAAAAAGCCGGTTTTTCAGCGTATCTTGTTGGCGGGTGCGTGCGTGACATCGTTTTAGGCGGCGAACCGAAAGACTGGGATGTGGCGACGGACGCGAAGCCGGAAGAAATACAAAAAGTATTTCCCGAGCATGTGTATGAAAATAATTTTGGCACTGTCGGCGTAAAGGTCCCGACGTTCCAGCCTGTCGTGCCGGAGGTCGGAACTCCGCCCGAAAGCGTCGTAGCCGAAAAGAAAGTTGATATTGTCGAGGTTACTACGTTTCGGTGCGAAGGGAAGTATACCGACAAGCGTCATCCAGACGAAGTGCGGTTTGCAAAAACAATAGAAGAAGATCTGTCGCGACGGGATTTTACAGTAAACGCGATAGCATTACGAGTCAGGAGTCAGGGGTCAAATGTCAAAGGTGCGGACTATGAATTTATAGATCCATATAAAGGACAACTTGATATAAAGGAAAGGATCATTCGGACGGTAGGCGATCCTGTTGCCAGGTTTGGCGAGGACGCGCTCCGACTTATGCGCGCGGTGCGGCTGGCTGTTCAGCTAGATTTCGAGATCGGGCTTGCCGCTCGACGAGCGATAGAAGAAAAAGCCGGCGAACTAGAGATAATCGCCAAAGAGCGTATCCGCGACGAGTTCATAAAAATTATCGAAAGCAACAACGCGGCTCGCGGGATTATTTTGCTCGAAGAATTGGGCCTATTGAAATATATTCTCCCAGAGCTTTGCGAAGGGGTCGACGTAGGACAAAACAAGCATCACATTTATACTGTCTTTGAGCATCATGTCCGCTCGCTAGATTATTCGGTAACGCAAGGGCATTCTCTTGTGGTGCGAGTTGCGGCGCTCCTTCATGATCTTGGAAAGCCGAAAACAAAACAAGGTGAAGGACTTAATTCGACGTTCCATGGTCATGAGATGGTTGGCGCAAAGATGGCCGTACGCGCGCTTGACCGCCTGAAATTTCCAAGAGATTTCACGGATCGCGTTTCGCATCTTATCCGGTACCACATGTTTTACTATAAC
>JBBTYG010000069.1:0-682 GCA_038061855.1 Patescibacteria group bacterium
AATGAATTTGACGATGGACACCGGCGGATTATTGCTCATCATACTTATCGCGTGGGCGCTTGCGTGGAAAGGAGTTGCTTTATGGAAAGCGGCGCGAAAAGGAGAAAAAATCTGGTTCGTCGCCCTGCTTGTCATAAACACGCTCGGAATCCTTGAGATTCTCTATGTTTATGTTTTTAGTGAAAGAGCAAAGCCAGTCGTCGAACAAAAGCACTAGAAGTCGCAGGATTTTTGGGCCTATAGTAAAATGGTATTACGCATCCATGGCATGGATGAGGTAGGGGTCCGATTCCCCTTAGGTCCACCACAGAAACTTTAATAAACAAGCAATGAACAACAAAACGCCGCAGCTTTATTTTCTCATAGCATCCATCGCAGCAATTTCCATCATCGTGTTTTTGATATTCCGCCCCTTCCTCTATACCCTTATCCTCGCGGCGACATTCGCCGTTGCGTTTTGGCCGATACACGAACGCATACTCGCTCTCGCGCGTGATCGGAAAGGCATTGCGGCTCTCATAACAACTTTCCTCGTTGTTATATTCATTCTCGCTCCTATCGCAATTCTAGGAGTGCAAATTTTCCAAGAAGCATGGGGACTGTACCTGTCCATCTCTAAAAACGGCGCCGGAGATAGCTTTTTTGACGTAATCAAAAATTTCGTCGTTCAAATTCAGAGAAT
>JBBTYG010000069.1:692-3185 GCA_038061855.1 Patescibacteria group bacterium
GAATCGTTCCGCTGCCAATAGATCTATCCGCGGACGTTAATCAATATCTTAAGGGCGGACTTTCCTGGCTTCTGGGACACTTCGGCGTCCTTTTCTCAAGCATTGCCCAACTCGCTCTTCATTCATTCCTATTCCTGTTTTCTTTCTACTATATTCTAAAAGACGGCTCTGAGATCAAGAAAAAAATACTTGTTTTGAGCCCGCTCGCGGACGCAGACGACGAAAAAATTTTCAAAAAACTCCATTCGGCGATAAATTCCGTCGTTAGAGGCAGTCTTCTTATCGCAGTCATCCAGGGCACACTCGCCGGAATCGGCCTTACTATTTTCGGCGTCCCCAATCCCGTACTTTGGGGAAGTCTCGCCACGATAACGGCACTTCTTCCTGCAGTCGGAACGTCTTTGGTTATGTTTCCAGCAATCGTGTTTCTCTTCGTGAGCGGCGCGACAGGGCCAGCTATCGGGCTTACCATATGGGCGCTCACTGCGGTAGGACTCATCGACAATATGCTCGGACCAAAACTTATCGAGCGAGGGATTCGCATCCATCCGCTGCTCATCCTCCTTTCCGCGCTTGGCGGCATCGCGTTTTTTGGGCCTGTCGGCTTCCTTCTTGGTCCCCTTACGTTAAGCCTGCTATTCGCGCTTATTGAAACATATTTTACGCTCGCGGCGAGATAAAAATAAGGCGCGCTCCAAGGGAAATTCCAAGGAGCGCATTGATGATTTTTTTTGCGCGTTGCGTCACGCGCTAATTAGTCCTGTGGCAACCCCTGCGGATTGTCATTGAACCTCGGTTCTGGTTTGATGGCCGCCATAACTCTTTCCCACTCTTGGCGAACCTTCGCGACGGCAGCCGTCGCGACGTGAAGCGTATTCGGAAACGCCGGACGAGTGAGTTTCACCCCCTTCAAGAACTCTGGCTGGGCAGAATCAAAAATCTCGATTGCGATCGGATCTTTCCATCCAGCTCCGATGAGTGGTCTTATCACATCATCCCAAGGAATCCAAGACTCCTCAATCCGACCGCGATGAGGCGCGGAAATTTCGACAACGCCCAACTTGTTCATATTCGCCAATTCAGCAACGGCGCGCTTGAAAGCATGCGGGCCATTGCCATCGATGATTTCGTGAGCGGTATCCACGTGCCCTACGACCGCTGGGTGGTCAACAAACTTCAAAAAGGCGATGAGGTCTTTGAGCGTATTGAGGCCTGCGTTTTCCCAACGGGTGAGTCGTTCGACGCCAAAGTGAATCCCTTTCTTGGCGGCATAATCCCCGATTTCCTGAAGGACGGGGGCGGCATTGTTCATGCGATCCGCAATTAACTCGCGGAGTGCTCCGACATTGTGGAAATCTTCCGGCCACCATCCCCATGGTATTGCGTTCGGGCCCGACACTTTCGTCGCGCCTAGCGCTTGAGCCCAATCGATTCGGTCCTTGAAATAATCCACTGCATTTTTTCGAACTCTGACGTCATATGAACTTGGGTCGCACTGGTGAGTAGCGATAGTCACCGCTGCGGCACCGAGTTCGTTTCGCCGAAGAAATTCACCAATTTCAAGGTATTCCTCGGTTGATCCTTCAAAGAGCGGAACAACGATCCCGTCAATGTGCGCGTCATCTTTGAGTCGTTTGATGAGCGGGAAGAATACGTTGCTCACGCGCATCGTGAAAAGCAACATATTGAAGAATATTTTGGGTGTCATAAGTTGTGCGTTTCGGTAGTTAACTAAAACAAGCAGGCAGTAAGCTCTGCAAGTTGGTTTATCAATGTGCTGAATGTGCTATATGAAACGCGCACAGCGCGCTTCATAACACCGGAACCGGTCCAATGTTATGGTCAGTCTACTGGAAACAGCAAAGAAAAGTCAAAACATTATCAATAAAATTGCATAATTGCCATATAGCTAACATAAAAAATTCATGATTTTCTTCTGTGCCAGCGGCATGATACACTCGCCATATGCAAAACAATATCAACTTTGGATTCTGGGAAAAATTAAAAAAGCCAATTATGGCGCTCGCGCCAATGGCGGACGTTACGGACGCTCCGTTCAGACGTATAATCGCGAAGTACGGGAAACCGGACGTGATGTTTACGGAATTCGTCTCCGCGGACGGCTTGATGCTTGCGAATGAGCGCGGCAAAGCACGCCTTAAAAAAGATCTTATATTCATCAAAGAGGAACGACCAATCGTGGCGCAGTTCTTTTCTTCTAAACCGGATATGATAGAGGGAGCGGCGCGTCTCGCTCGCAAACTCGGCTTTGACGGGGTTGATATAAACATGGGATGTCCGGATAAATCCGTCGAACGCCAAGGTGCCGGCGCGTCACTTATGAAAAATCATAAGCTCGCTTCAGAGTTAATTGCGGCTGCGAAACGCGGCGCAGGACCACTACCTGTCTCGGTAAAAACGCGCGTTGGCTACAACAAGGTCGAGCTCGATGCGTGGATCCCCGCGCTGCTTGAGTGCGCCCTCGCGGCAATA
>JBBTYG010000070.1:0-1327 GCA_038061855.1 Patescibacteria group bacterium
TGAGCGCCCGATCAATCGTTTCCTTCCAATCGTTGTCGAACGCAGCGAATTGAACATGCGTATGCGCGTCAATAAAATTCATGACTTGAATCTTACCTCATATCTCTCCGCGGAAACAATATTTTTGGCTTTTTGACTCGCAGTGTTCCGGAGGCATCCCATACAATACTTTCCGCAATCTTTCGCGATGCATCCGGCAAAAACGGCGCGATTATAGCCGCAACATTGTCCAATAGGACTACCATCGAAAAAACTGTCCTGGATACATCTATCGCATCAGGCGCCCATGGTTTTTTCTCCTGCAAATAGGCGTTTCCGAACGCAATAAGTTCCCATATCAGCGTAAGGGCATCGTGAAACTTGAACTGCTCCACCGCATAAATTACTTCTTTTTTAAGAGAGTCTATTTTTACTTGAACTTCGGCATCTATATCGCCGCCATCCACGAAGAACCAATACTTCTCTGCCAGCGTAAATGTGCGCGCGGATAAATTCCCAAGCCCGTTCGCAAGGTCGCTCGTATAACGCTCATCGAACTTTTCATAAGAAAAATCTCCGTCCTCGCCGAACGGAATTTCTCGAAGCAGAAAATATCGAAGCGCATCGAATCCATATTTCTCTCCCAGGAGAAGCGGATCAATTGCATTCCCCAGAGATTTAGAAATTTTTACGCCGCCAACGGTAAAAAATCCGTTTGCAATAATGCCTTTAGGAAGGGGCAGCCCTAAAGACCATAACATCGCCGGCCAAATAACCGCATGGAATCTTATAATGTTTTTCCCTATGACATGAATGTCGGCGGGGTGTTTTTCCCACTCGTCAATTCCAATTGCGGAAATGTAATTTATGAGCGCGTCGAACCATACATAGATTACGTGA
This sequence comes from Patescibacteria group bacterium, assembly GCA_038061855.1. Classification (GTDB taxonomy): domain Bacteria; phylum Patescibacteriota; class Minisyncoccia; order UBA6257; family 2-01-FULL-56-20; genus JBBTYG01. The sequence continues at coordinate 880 of JBBTYG010000070.1, forward strand.
TTAGGATCGCCGGGAACCGGAATTCCCCAATTTTTCCCTTCCCGCGAAATACTTATATCCTCCAATCCATCGCTTACAAACTTTTTCACTTCGTTAAACCGTCCGGCTGGAATAATGAAGCTCGGATTAGATTCGTACAGTTGCAGTAGGTCTTTCCGATATTTGGAAAGCTTAAAAAAATAATTTTCTTCCTCTATGTATTCCGGTTTTGTTTTATGTTCGGGACAAAGGCCATCAATCAAGTCGGATTCCTTTTTGAATTCCTCGCACCCGACACAATACAAACCTTTATATGTTCCCTTATATATGTCGCCTTTTTCCAAAATCCTACGCCACACTTCTGCAACCGTCTTTACGTGCCGCTCTTCGGTCGTGCGAATAAAATCAGTATTCGTGATTCCGATAGTTTCCCACGCCGATTTCCAAATAGCCGCAAGACGATCAGTAT
>JBBTYG010000071.1:0-1931 GCA_038061855.1 Patescibacteria group bacterium
TTTTGCGAGGACTTCCGCGGCTTCCGTACCGACACGAAACCTCGCGATTGAGCCAACATTCCCGAATACGGCCGTCTTTATATTTTCATCAAGCTGACCGATAAACTGATGAGCGATGCTCAAGGAAAGACTATACTTGCGGGCTTCTGAAAGGATCGTCGCGATTGAATCGGTGGTCACGTTTTGGAACTCATCGATATAGAGGTAAAATGGCGGCAGATTTTTCCCTAGTGCGTCCACGCGCGAGAGCGCCGCCATAAGAATTTTGCCGACGATAATAAGCCCTATAAGATGGGAATTTATTTCTCCAAGCCGACCCTTCGCGAGATTGACGAGTAAGATTTTTTTCTGATCCATGATATCCCGGAAACTGAACGCAGACTTTTCCTGCGAAATAATCGGGCGCATGATTTCATTTGAAAGGAAGTTGTCGAATTTAGAAGTGATATACGGAACCATATTTTGGAGCGCCGCATCTCCGCCAGCTTTTTCTGCAACTTCCTTCCAGAACTGATGAACGATCGGATTCTTGCATTTTAAGAGCTTCAATTCCCGGAATTGCTTGTTCGACAACACGCGCGATATGTCGAGGAGCGTTGATCCCGATTCCGGATCCTCGATCACAAGCATTGTTGCGTTTCTGAAGTATTGCTCGAACATCGGTCCCCCTGCCGTCTTCATATCGAACAGTTTGTTGAAGATGGAGAGCATTTCGTTCACGACAAATGTTTTCTGCTCTGGGTATCGAGTATCGTACTCAAGCATATTGAGCGCAATCGGCCGTGCCGTGTATCCCGGATCAAAATAGATCACGTCTTCGTAGCGTTCTTTTGGAATCACGCCTAAAACGTCCTCGATATCAGACCCGTGCGGATCAATCATGCATACGCCTTCGCCGTTTTGAATGTCCTGCACAACCATATTTTTGAGAAGCGTGGTTTTGCCCGTGCCTGTCTGACCGATCACGTACAAATGTCGCAAGCGATCATCGGCTGACATTCGCGCAACTGTTTCGGCATTCCTATTTCGGTTCACGCCAAGAACAACTCCCTCTTTTGGAAGATCGAGCGGCGCAGGAGCGCTGCCCGACTTCGCGATCTTGAGCTGTGGAGCAACGGCAATCGACGTTACGGCCGGGAAGTGCATTACTGTCGTAATTTCTTTGAGGTTTAACGGGATCCGCGCGCCGCTATCGAAGAGCCGGAATGTAAATGAGCGAAGAAGATCGTCAAGACCACCGCCTCTCGCGCGGACAAACCTAAATTTGTTTCCGGCCGCATTATCAAACTGGTTGAATGCAGATTCGATATGAGAGAGAATCTCAACTGCTCCGGCTTCCGTATGCGACGAGGCAATAATACGGATGTTTACTTTCGCAATAGGACTCGAAACTTTTGCGGTGATCTGTTCCGCTATGCGGTCGCTTGCCGCTTGACGCGCTACTTCTTTCTCTTTTTCTTTTTTCTCGTCGTGAACATGCGCTTTGCCAAAGTTTTTGAATGCCTTAAAAATGTGCCCGCCGAGCGAATCGGGCACGTCGGTTACTTCTTTTGCGTCATACCCTTTCTTGACTAGCTCGAGCGCGTGGGAATATTTTTTTACATACTCGTCGTCGCCTGCCGGAGAAAAAACAATTTGTATCGCCGCTCCTTCGCCATCGCGATCAATTTGAGAAAAACTGTTCAAGAGTACATCGAGCGGATCGCGCTCGAACGCATCATATGTTTTAATTGGAAAAATCGGATTGCCGGCAGAGAGCGCGTACGAGCCGATTGAAACTCCAGATTCGTTGAAAATGTTGTAATCGTCTTTATGTTCGGAAATCTTCGCGTCGTGAAACAACGACAGGATATGTTTCTCAAAAAGGGCTTTTTTGTCGTCCGGCACCGCGGCGTAAAACACAAATTCATCGCTGTGGTTTTCGACGGCTA
>JBBTYG010000072.1:0-5003 GCA_038061855.1 Patescibacteria group bacterium
AAATCCTAAAAAAGGGTTTTGGGCTGGACATGACTAAACAGAATAATTAATTATCTAGACCAAGTTTTAAGTTTGGATAGCGGTCTATTGTGACTGCTTTTGTGAATTCTCCCTTTTGGGCCTTAAAATAAGCCGTAACTCCAATCATTGCCGCGTTATCGAGGTTGTAAGTGAAATGGGGAACAAAAAAATTTAGGCCGAATTTTTTAGATTCGTACTTCATGCGTTTGCGGAGGAGTTTGTTGGCGGCGACTCCGCCAGAGAGCAGTATCGAGCAGGCTCCGTATTCTCTCGCCGCTTTTATTGTTTTCCATACAAGAACATCAAACGCGGCTTTTTGGAAGCTTGCGGCAACATCGGCTTTATTGAAATTCGGATTGTTTTTGATGTAGTACAAAACGGAAGTTTTGAGTCCGGAAAAGCTAAAATCATATGCGCCGGCTGGTGAATTGTCGTGCATCATTGGTCTCGGAAAAACAATAGAATTCGCATTTCCTCGGTTGGCAATTTTCTCTATTTCTTTGCCGCCCGGATAGGGGAGTTCTAAAAGTCGAGCGACTTTATCAAATGCTTCTCCAGCCGCATCGTCTCTCGTTTCGCCAAGTCGTTTCCATCTCGAAAAGGATTTCATATTCAACAGAATAGTGTGCCCTCCGCTCACGATAAGTGCAATTGCCGGAAAAACAGTCTTGACTCTTGACTCATGAATCATGAATCGTTTCTTCGGAAGCAAAAAACTGTACAGGTGTCCCTCAAGATGATTCGCGCCGACAATCGGAATCTTATATGCATCGGAAAGCTTCTGCGCAAAATTTATTCCAGTCCATAGCGCAGGTTCAAGCCCCGGCCCAACGGTGACGGCGATTAAATCGACTTGACTCATGCCGCCCTTGGCGAGCCTCGCCTTCGGCGGGACTCGTGACTCATGACTCATGACTCGTTTTAAAAGAATCGGCAAATTTTTTAAATGTTCCCGCTTGGCTAGGTTTGGAACAACGCCCCCAAATGGCGCGTGTATTTTTATCTGTGACGACACAAAATTTTCAATAACCTTGAATTTTGGTTTTGTCACCCCGCCGCTTGCCTGAAGAAGTGACATGCCGGTTTCGTCGCAACTCGTTTCTATAGCAAGAATGAGCATCGTGTATGAAGCATTCCTATTATTCTGCAACATAAGAAACTGGTCAAGAGATGTAATGGTTCTCGGTTTTTCTGTTTATGTGAGATATAATTGCGTCAGCTAAGCCCTCATCCCGAAATACGTTCTAGCCGCGCGAGATTCGCGGATATCGCGACCGAGCGTATTTCGGGATGGGGGCTAGTTGAAAATAACAATAACGCGTGTGATTGAAATATGAATAATCAAAATGACCAAGACGAGAGCAGGTTAAGCAAAGAGTGTAGACGGCACAGGCGATTCCAAATAGCGTGGGGAATAATTACGATACTCATTGTCGCCGCGCTTTGGCTGCTGGAATATCGCTTCGTCGCAGTAGCAATAACATATTGGTTTGCCTACCGCCTCTACAAAATGGTGGGTCGCCGTTGCTGGTGTGGGCGAATACTTGGAGTAATGCGGCGAAATGAAATCCGCAAGGCGTCCGATGAGTCGGTTTCCTTGAGAAGTCCGGACAAACATTTTCGCTGGTGGATACGGAGGGTTTGCACTGAAACATTTCAGATTTGCGTATGCGGAAAAGCCGTGTCCGTCAAACTTGCCAAGGGCCCGATCTCTGTTTGGCATGCTTACTGGGTGCGGTTTTTCGATAAAAGGCAATTCATTGCCGATCCAGATCTTGTATTTGTTTCTGCGCAGGCATCAAGGAAAATGGGAACTACGCAAGACTTGAGCAAGCATCGAGAACACGATACGCCGCCGTTTGTGCCATGGGATCCGCCCGACTCAAAGAAACAATAAGAAAGGCATCGCGCCTCTTGTAATCAAGGCCTCTTTTCACGCTGGAAAGGGGCCATATTTTTATTCGAGAAATAACTCACTCGCTTTTTGTCATTCTGAAATTGTATGGCTTTTTAGCCCACGCGCCGGCGTACTCGACGCCGATTCTTTTTCCTCTGGTTATGCGATAAGACGGCATTAGACTTTTACTATCCTCAAGCCACAGCCCCGTTTTTGAAATTGCGGGGAGCCCATTGAATTTCTTGTCTATCTTTAGAAATTTCGTTAGTTTAGCCGGGCCGTTGATTGGAATTTCTTTGCCGTGCCGAGTAACGACTCCGGCTCGTATAAGAACCGCGGCCGGATATCCTTTCTTGCTTGTCACAATATTGAGCATCCAATGCATGCCGTATACAAAATAAACATACCATCGCCCAGCTTCGCCAAACATTATTTCGTTGCGTTTCGTTTTGCCCACATGCGCGTGGCTTGCCCTATCGCTCGGTCCGTCATACGCCTCAACTTCAATGATCATAACTGAGACAGTTTTTCCATTGAGCCGCCGGACAATAATTTTTCCGAGGATGTCTCGCGCGACTACGAGTGCCCGCCTATTAAAAAATTTCTTGGTTAGTTTTCGCCGTTGCACTCCTTTATTTTTGCACAAGAAGCTTAGCTTGTCCCGTGTCTTTTAAAACAACGATATCCGCCTTGAAAGATCCAAACCTAAGAGCTGCTTGCTTGGAAGACATCCAAATGTCAACAATTCCATTTTTTCTCGGATGCATACGGTCTTCCACAACGAATATTTTATCGCCGAACACATTGGGGATTTTGATCATTGTTCCAAACGGAAGGAAATTCGCCGCTACGATGCCGTCTCGCACATACTTTCCTGATGCGGTTATGAACGGCGTATCATCTGTTTCATCGACGGAACTTGAATAAGCTGTAAGCCATACCCTGGTGGTTTGAGCTGCGACTGCTGCCGCTTTTTCGGTTTCTTGCCTTCCGGATTCAACATCCGCCTTAATAGACCCAGCAAAACCAGGGTAGAAAACGGTTGTTACGATTAACACGGTTATTACGTATTTGTTGCGAAAAAACCGAAGCGCGTTTTTCATAGTTTTGTTGATTTATATAGCCAGATTCAAACAAAAAAGCCCTTCCGGGCATACCATTTACGGCTATTAAATTCATCGAAATCCTAACAAATCCTCAAAATATGTCAATTGCTAACACTTGCAGATCAGGAATTGTAGTAAAATTCAAAGTATGATCCCTGAAAAAAATTTACCGCGGCTTAGGGCGCGGGCGAAAAAGATTTTTTCTCGACTACGGAAAATTTTCCCGAATCCGAAAATTGCCCTGAAGTTCAGGAATAATTGGGAACTTTTGATTGCCGTGCAATTATCCGCACAGTGCACTGATAAAAAAGTGAACGAAATTACCCCAGAGCTTTTCAAAAAATATAAAACTCTCGACGACTACGTTAACGCGAACCCAAGAGATTTTGAGAGGCACATTTATCAGTGCGGTTTTTACCGCTCTAAAGCAAAAAACATTTTGACCGCCGCGAAAATAGTCAGAGAAAAATTCAGAGGGAAATTGCCGCGTACAATGAACGAGATTATCACTATTCCCGGCATCGGCAGAAAAAGCGCGAACGTGATTTTAGGAAACGCCTATGGCGTGGTGGAGGGAATTGCGGTAGATACGCACGTAAAGCGGCTTGCTTGTGTCTTGGGATTGAGTAAGGAAAAAACGCCCGAAAAAATCGAAAAGGATCTTATGCAAATAATCCCCAAAAAAGATTGGTTAAAAACAACATACTTACTGATCGATTATGGAAGAAAATATTGTGTTGCGCGTCCCCATCGGCACGAAGAATGTCCGCTTACAAAAGTTTTTATTAGTTAAATTTTCCCACTATGAAATTCGAACTTGTATCGGAAAATAAGCCAGCCGGAGACCAACCAAAGGCAATCAAATCGCTCGTTGAGGGTTTAAAAAAAGACTTGAAGCATCAAACGCTTTTAGGAGTAACAGGGTCGGGGAAGACGTTCACCGTCGCGAATGTCATTGCGGAAATTAAAAAGCCGACGCTTGTGATCGCGCACAACAAAACACTCGCGGCGCCGCTCACGAACGAATTCCGCGAACTTTTCCCAAAGAACTCCGTCAACTATTTCGTTTCGTATTACGACTATTATCAACCCGAGGCGTATATCCCGTCGAGCGATACATATATAGACAAAGAAGCGCTCATCAACGACGAGATAGATAAGCTTAGGCATGCTGCAACTATGGCGCTCCTTACTCGAAAAGACGTGATCGTCGTCGCATCCGTTTCCTGCATCTATGGTTTGGGCGCACCAGAAGAATACGCGGAAAATATTTTCCATTTCGTGATTGGCGATAAAATTGATCGCAAAGGTTTTGCGCGGAAGCTTATTGAGCTGCAATTCACGCGTACGAGTTCTGATCTGAAGCGTGGCACATATCGCTTGCGCGGAGACAACTGGGAAATTATGCCTCCGGATAGGGAAGCGATTTATAATTTCGAATTGTCGGGCGGAAAAATCAAAAAAATTTTCGAGATTGATCCAGTTGCTGGCTTCAAGCCGGGAACACCGCTCCTCAATGAAGTTTTCATTGCTCCGGCGAAACACTTCATCACTCCGAAAAAAGAGCGCGACCGAGCGATTCTGGCGATTGAATCAGAAATGCGTGAGCGAGTGAAGTATTTCGAAAAAAACGGAAAGCTGCTTGAGGCCGAGCGTCTTGAGCGGCGGACTCGGTTTGATCTGGCGATGATGCGCGAGATTGGGTATTGCCACGGGGTAGAAAACTATTCCCGGCATCTCTCAGGCCGCGCTACGGGAGCTCCGCCGGACACGCTTCTTAACTACTTTCAGCGTTCCGCTTATAACAAGCCCGATTTTTTAACAATCATCGATGAGTCGCACATTACAATCCCGCAGATTCAGGGAATGTACGCAGGCGATCGTTCGAGAAAAAAAACGCTTATCGAATACGGTTTCAGATTGCCGTCCGCGGCAGACAATAGACCGCTTATGTTCGAGGAATTTGAAGCCCGCATCGG
>JBBTYG010000073.1:0-1854 GCA_038061855.1 Patescibacteria group bacterium
TTTTCCGGCGATAAAAAACAGCGCGTATATGACCACAAGGAGTGGTGGAGCGACGCGTGGGATCCATTAATATACGGACAGGATCCAGATTTCAAAACTCCATTCTTTACGCAACTTCAAAAACTTTGGGCGGAAGTTCCCGACGTTGCTCTTATGAATATAAATCCCGTGAACAGCGAATATTGTAGCATCACCGAAGGCAACAAAAATTGCTATCTAGTGATCGGCGGAGATTTCAATGAAAACTCAATGTATTCAACCTATGTATTCCGTAGCAAAGAATGCTTAGACACTTACTGGGTAAGCGATAGCGAGCTAAATTATGAAACAGTGGATTGCATATCATGCTCGCGCCTAAAGTACAGTAGGTATTGCGAAAACTGTTATAATTCGGATTTTCTGTTTAACTGCCGAAATTGCCATGACTGTTTCGGTTGCGTAAATTTGAAAAACCAATCGTATTGCATGTGGAACGTCCAATATACAAAAGAAGAATACGAGAAAAAGCGAAAAGAGTTCGATCTTCAAAGCGCCGATGAAATTAAAAAGCTCCGTGCTCGGTTTTCCGAACATGTACTCAAATATCCAAGAAAATTTGCCCATATCACTCACGCCATAAATTCGACAGGGGATAATTTGGAAAACACGAAAAACTGCAAGGAATGCTTCGATATATTCGGTGGCGCGGAAGATTGTACGCGCCTGTGGCTGGCTTATTCTAACGCAAGTGATTGTATGGATACTGATCGGATGGGGCTTAGCGCGGAATTGGGGTATGAATCGTCTACGGTGTATCCTGGAAGCCGCGTATTTTTCTCGAGATTCGTATTTTCCTCGCAGGATATTTATTACTCATATAATGTTCACAATTCCGACCATCTGTTCGGCTGCGTAGGGCTTCGAAATAAGCGCTACTGCATTTTGAACAAGCAATACACGAAAGAGAAATACGAAACCATGATGCCAAAAATTATCGGACATATGAACACAGTGCCATATGTAGACTTCGGAGGGCGCATATATAAATATGGCGAGTTTTTCCCGGCGGAGATTTCGCCGTTCGCCTATAACGAAACAGTTGCGCAGGAACTTGCTCCTCTTGTTCTCGGCGAAGCCCGGCGGCAAGGAATTATATGGAGAGAAGTCGAGAAAAAAGAATACATTCCCACACGAACAGCCAAAAACCTTCCAGACAGAATTACTGACATAGAGGATTCAATTCTCGATGATATAATCGAATGCGAGCATAAGGGAAATTGCAGTGATCAATGTACCAGCGCGTTCAAGTTGATCCCAGAAGAATTGACGTTTTACCGTCGCATGGGTATTCCAATTCCACGTTTATGTCCAAACTGCAGGCATTACCGCCGCTTCAGGCAGCGAAATCCCAATAAACTTTGGAAACGTCATTGCCATTGCGCGGGAATTGCGTCGGAAAACGGCCAATACAAAAATTCAGTGAAGCATTTTCACGAAGAGGTTCGTTGCCCAAACGAATTCGAAACTTCGTATTCGCCCAACAGACCGGAAATCGTCTACTGCCTCCAGTGCTACCAAGCAGAAGTTGCATAGGGTAGCAATAAAACAACATGGAACAAGAAACTAAAGTATGTCAAAACTGCAAAGCTGCTTTTACAATAGACGCTTCGGATTTTGATTTTTATTCGAAAATTAAAGTCCCGCCGCCGACGTTTTGTTTTTTCTGCCGCGTTGTGCGGCGTATGGCGTTCCGAAACGAACGCACTCTATATAAGCGCAACTGCAATGCACCTGGGCATACGGAACAACTCATATCAATCTTTTCCGGCGATAAAAAACAGCGCGTATATGACCACAAGGAGTGGTGGAGCGACG
>JBBTYG010000074.1:0-7822 GCA_038061855.1 Patescibacteria group bacterium
GTATGCGTCTGGCCCTTTATCCGCGTATGCGCCAATCACCCAATCCTGCCAATACTTTCCTTGTTCCCCGTTTTTTCTTTCTCCAATTCGCGTCACAAGCACACCAAGCCCTGGATATTCTTTAAATTCGAATGTGATTTTTTCATCCGCCATTTTTCTTTTCAAAATTTGAAAAAGATTTTCGCCGGCCGAAAATTGGACGCTATCGAAATTCCAGATTGCTCCGTCTCCAGAATTGATCTCGAGAGCGAGCGCGCTCGACAACGCTTTCTGTTCGATAATGGCAACTGGGCGATCCGGAGCCAATCCGCGATTCTGCGGCCAAGCGATAAAAATAACTATTGCCGCAACTCCCGCGACTATCGAGTACGTAATTATTTTTTTGCTTTGCGCCATGTTAAAGATTATACCATTCATACTTCTGTCGTTCCATAAATTAACCGAGCAACCGAAACGCGCCTCCAAGAATTTTAGTCTGCTTCTTCTTTTTTCGCCTTAATAAACCCTCGAAAATTTTCCAAAAACTCTACGAATAACTGAAATGGAAGCTCGATCAAGAAATTAAAAACTATCACCAATATATTAAATTTACCAAGACCGCTAATCGCCCACTTGCCGATTGTCATAAAAGGAATCGAAACCAGATCAATGAGAAAATTCCCAAGCGTTGCCTTTTCTTTTATCAAGCTTATTTCTTTTGCGCGGTTGTTAATCCTTACGCCTGTCGCGATCACCATCGACGTAAAGAGCGCGAAGATGACAATGCTCGCAACGCTAAAATCCAAGAGCATTAGTCCCTTTGTTAAGCCATAAAGAACAGCGCAAAGCGTTATAAGGTATGCGAAACGCACAAAAGTTTCGCTTATCCAACTTCGCTTTTTAGGCGCGGCGACAACGTACTTTTTTTTCGCGCTGCTGGAAATAACATCCCTCACCTCATTTGCCACAAGATAATAATTCTGTTTCGACGGAAGACGGATAAATAGAATTATGAAAAGCATCAGTAATGGAGGCAAAGCGACATTAATAATCAGCGTGCGCATGGAAAACGCATGAGCTAGATATTTGTCGATCGGTATTTCTATCGCGAGAGCTACTAAGACTTTTGATATAAAAAATGAGATGACGCTAAAAAATGCCAACTTATGCAACTGAACCTTTTCTCGCTTATACCGATCTTGATACGCATGCTTTAGCAATCCTTCAAAAGTATCATCTATCGCACTCCCGCTAAAAACTAGATCGCCCAACAACAAGAAAACGATTTTCTCCCTGTTGCACGACTTAAAAAAATAACGGCCGACGCGGCTATTAAGAAGGGAATGCAGGGTATGTTTTAATTCCGCGAGGTTGCCTCCTTCACCTGTTGTTTCTCCTCCATTTTGCGTTCCCCAGTTAGGATATATAAATTTTAGGAGGCGATATTGAAGCTGGTCTGCATCAGGACGAAATAACGCCCTCTGCACGGCAATAAAAAGCTGAATATCTTTTTCCTCGTCGCTCAACTCAATATTCCTGAGAGTAAGACTGCTCCTCATAGTGCTAAACATCGCTTCGGAAAGCATTCTTTCCTTCGCCGGCGGAAAAAGTTCCTCCTCGATCGCCGAAACAGTGATGGCTATGAGCCACTCCGAAATTTCGTCCTTTTCGATTTCTCCCTTGTATATTCCGTGTTCAATAAGATAGATAAGATTGTCGATTATCTTCTGAACATCAGCGATCTTGCTCTCCGGAACGGTATCGTTCGCCAAATGTCCGGAACGAATTAATTCCTTTATTAACGGCTCGGCGAAATTCTTCTCGAAATCTTTCAGAAAGATCCTGCGGCGCAGAATCCGATCGATCGTTCCCTTGCGAAGCAGGTGCTCCTCGCTGTACGCGATTAAATTCCGAACCTTTTCATAAAACGCAGCTACCTTAGCCGCAATTTCGTCAACGTGAATTTTCTCGACCGCGTGTTTTTGGCTTATCTCTTTTTCTTTAAAATATCTGTCGTAGTCATCTACAAGCTCCTGAATCGCCTCAGATTTTTCCATACGTAATAATTATATAGATTTATGCTCGCGCCAGATAGTTTAACATAGATATATATGTTTTGCGACGCTTTTGGCTATATAGATAAAAGATGCTTAACTGCACGCGAAAGCTTTTTTTATATCATCTACGTCCGTTCTAATTTGTTTTGATAATTCATTTCCGTTTTCGAAATCCTTGATTTTCCGAATATATTTTACTAATTCAAAAGTAGTTTCTGACGGCGTTTTTTTGATTTCGGCATCTATTAAATAAACTTCGAGCGACACCGACCGTTCTCCAAATGCCGGAATTGGACCAAAATGAAACGCTCCGCAAAACTTTTTTCCTCTTATAGTAGCCCATCCTCCGTAAATTCCATGCTCGTAAGGAAAGTTGCCGGGTACGCTGAGATTGAGCGTTGGAAAACCAATTTGCTTTCCCCTCCCCTTACCCTGCATAACCTGTGCCTTATATGTCATACTTCCTGCCTAACATTATTCTCATTATTCAAAACCGACACCTTATAGATCGCGAAAAGAAGTACGACGGCCGCAATATATTGTGTTGGCGCGAGAATTGTTTTGTATAAAAATATGTCTATCAGAACCGCGGTCAGCGGAAACGCGAGTTCAAGTATGGCAGATATTTTTACGTGTGTATTTTTTAGTCCCTTATAGTAAATCCACAACGCTACCATGCCGGTAGTGAGCGCAATTATGAATAGTCGGAAAAACTGGCTCCCCGTGAGCGAACCTAGGCCTGGCGCTTGCCCCATCGCGAAAACAAATATAAGCGCGATCGGCACGGTAATAAAAAATCGTAAAGCTGTTATTTGAGTATTCGAGTGCGCGAGAAGCGCGTACCTCGAAAATGCGGTAGACGATCCCCACGCAAAAGCCGCTCCCAAAGCGAAGAGTGCCGCGATAATAGTTCCTTCTCCAGTCTCAAAATTCACAATTCCGTTTTTGAACGTAACGAAGTAGGCCGCCGCGAGAGAAAGCACCGCCCAGCCGATGTATCGCCGGTCAACTTTTTCCCTTAAAAGTATCGCCGCCGACCCGATAGCAAATAGCGGCTGCAATTTCTGAATCAGGAAAACAACCGAAAATGGTATGAAGTTTACCTTAAGGAGCGCGGTTGTGAACCACAATGTCCCCAAAACGCCGCTTAAAAACGCCACAAAAATTATGGCCAGCCATTCCTTTTTGGTTAGTCCGGAACGATTTTTATCTTTCAGAAAAACCGGCAGAATAATCGCCGCTCCTATGAGATGCTCATAAAATACTATGACAATGGGCGAGATCGAATAAAGACTGCGCCGCAAAACTCCGTCAATCCCCCAGAGAACCGCTGCCGCGATTATGAGTAGCGAGCCGTATTTCAAAATATTTTTCATATGAGGAATATTTTATTTCGGTTCAGATGCGCCTATTGTTCCACGGTCGGACACTTTCGTTTCCCTTCCAACTTACACACCCCACTGCTTTAATCCTTCGCTCGATTATACCAAAAAAAACGATACTCGCGAGGAGTATCGTTTTTTTGGCACTGCGGAAAGGGAGGGATTCGAACCCTCGGTACCTTTCGGTACACAGTCTTTCCAGGACTGCCAGTTAAACCACTCCTGCACCTTTCCTTGATGAATTATATTCTTGCATCACGAAAGCCGATTAGCAAGAGCAAGAATCCTAAAGAGTGAAATCTAATGTACTCGCTTCGCTCGCTTAGAAATCTTAGCCATCGATTTTATTGTTTTCATTTCTTAGAAATGTCCGTTTCCCCAACTTTTTTGGAATCAGCGATTGGAATCAACTTCTCTTGCTTGAACTCCAAATTTATCCACACAGCAATAAGAGTTATTATCGTAAACACATACGGCACTCGAACACCGAGAAAAATTTTAAAAAACGCCTCAAGAAGAAGAGCCGACGTCATCGCGTGCAACCCAATTTGATACGCTTTTTTATAGCCGATATTAACGCCCCTGAATTTCGTAGCAATGAGCCATATTAAAAGCGCCGCAATGAAAAGATAGACGAGGTTGAAGACTAACACAGAATACGCTCCGAGAAATATGACGAATACAAGAATCGGGGCGGCGAATTTAATGAAAGGTTCAATTCTATTAAGTATCGAGGCGATTTCCTTTTTGTTTATGGTCGTATTCGGAACACCGGTCAGCGGCTGGATTCGAACTCCCCCATTCTTGTCCATGAAAACAACTGCGTCCTTCGAGAGTAATGCCACTGTTTCATAATCCAGGAATTCTTTCCAATCAATCAATCTAGTTCTTGTGTCTATCACCAGAAAACTTTCGGGAACAGAAGCTTGATCTTCTGCTTTCCCCCAATAGTCAATCAATTCCTTGGGGAGTTTTATGATATATGGCTCCGGAACATTCGATACCGCTTCACCATCTTTGATCACAACCTCAAGTTTATCGGGATAGTATTTCAGAATAGTCGGCGCGAGGTTGTTTAAAAATGAATTTACCGCCGGCACGGCCCGCCACCCCGTAACGGCCGTGTAAATAACTGCCAATACCAGCGCAAATGAAAAAAAATATTTGATACTCCACGAGAGCGGTTTTGAAAGCAGCGCTTTATAAAAATCGGGAGCATATATGCTCGCGCGGATGATGTCTATAAGTTTTTCTTTTTGGGGCATGGGATGTTTAAATATCAAAAATGAAAAATCAAATCTCAAAAATGTTATAAAGGTGCTCTAATTCTATCACATCAAACGACGGCTTCGTCGAGCGCTTTAATTCGTTCGGAAATCGGCGGATGCGTCATGAAAAGTTTCTGCCAGAACGGAACGCGGTCGCCTTTAAACGGCGTATCGATCCAAAGATGCGCGGTTGAGCTTTGAGCAGTTTGCATTGGCGTACGATCCGCGCCAATTTTTTTGAGCGCGGAAATCAATCCGTCCGGATACCGTGTGAGAAGCACGCCGGAGGTATCCGCCAATAATTCTCGGCGGCGAGAGATCGCCAGCTGTATAAGCATCGCCCCAATCGGCGCCAAAATTGAGAGAATGATCCCCGCGAGCATAAGTATTCCGCCGGCACGATCACTACTACTGCCTCGCCTCCGCATACCGCCCCAAAACATCGAACGCAAAAAGAAATCTCCGAGAAGCGATATAACTCCGGCGAGAATCACAGCGACCGTTGAAACCAAAATATCACGGTTCCCGACGTGCGAGAGCTCGTGAGCCAAAACGCCTTCAAGCTCGGGCTTTGTAAACTTTTCTAGAGCGCCCCGCGTAACGGCGATCGCCGCGTGTGCCGGATCGCGCCCCGTGGCAAAAGCGTTTATTTGCATCTCCGGCGTCACATATACCCTAGGCATAGGAAGCCCAGCGGTGATCGAAAGATTTTCAACGATATTCCACAGCATCGGGTTGTTATTTTTTTCAATCGGAACCGCTCGGGCGAGCGCCAAGGCGATTTTATCCGATGACCAATAACTTATAACCGAAGATACGACGCTAAAAATAACCGCATATACCAAAATTGACTGATTTCCTAACGCATAAGAAAATATCCACCCAAGAGCTATGACAACAACAAAGAAAATGGAAAACAGCATCCAAGTTCTCCTGATGTTTTTGGATTGAAAAGTGTATAAAGTAGCCATAGGAATAGGGATTAGCAAGCTAGCCACTAGCCAATAGGGTTTTATTTTTATCTAGACCCTATACCCTAGTGGCTAGAAACTAACTTTGACTGGTTTCTCCGCTTCCGCTTCGGCGTCAAAAAATTCCACTTTTGAGAAATTGAATATGCGCGCAATCTCGTTCGAAGGAAATGTTTCTATGCTCGTATTGAAATCCCGCGAGTTCGCGTTGTAGAACCGGCGGGCTGCCTGGATTTTGTTTTCTGTGTCCGAGAGCTCATCCTGAAGCTTGCCAAAATTTTCATTCGCCCTAAGCTGCGGATAATTTTCCGCAACGGCAAAAAGGGATTTCAAGGCTCCCGAGAGCGCGTTTTCCGCGCCCACTTTTTCTTTGCCGCTTGGCGCACCCATTGCTCGCGCACGCGCCTCCGTCACTTTTTCAAACACGCCGGATTCATGCTTCGCATATCCCTTTACTGCCTCAATGAGGTTTGGGATAAGATCATATCGGCGTTTTAACTGTACCTCTATATCAGACCACGCTTCTTTTACTCTATTCCGCAACCGCACTAGACCATTGTACGCAAACACCGCCCATGCGAGCACTACACCGATAAATATAAGAAAAAATGTGTCATTCATAGGAACAGTATAACAGAAATATCTTTTTTTGGAAATCCATATCTATGTATAACGAGTAGTGTGTTCAAAAATCAAGAAACTGTGATGATATGCGTTTTCCGTGTCGAGTTCCCTTTCCTCTCTTTTCACAAGCTTCCATTTCGACTCGTCAATTTCGGGGAAATATGCATCGCCATCGAAATCTTTATCAATTACAGTGAGATAGATTTTTTCCGCGAGATCGCGATCAATCGCCTGCTTATAAATTTCCCCGCCACCGATGATGAAAATTTCATCGCTTCCAGCCGCTAACCGAGCGCGCGAAATTCCCTCTTCGAGAGAAGAGACGATTTCGCATCCCGGCGCGGAATATCCGGCGCGTAGCGTCACGATAATATTCATCCGATTAGGAAGCGGGCGGCCGATAGATTCACATGTTTTCCTGCCCATAATCACCGGGTGACCCGAGGTCAATTTCCTGAAACGCTTCATGTCGGCCGGTAATTTCCATGGAAGTGCACCTCCCTTTCCGATAACCCGATTTTTTCCCATTGCGGCAATTAGTGAAATCATGGCATATATAATTTTCAATTTACAATGTTCAGTTTTCAATTGAACATTAAGAAGATTTTAAAATTTACTGAAAATTGTAAAATTGAACATTGAAAATTTTCTATACCGCAATCGGCGCTTTGATCGCCGGATGAGGATCATAATTCTTAAGTTCAAAATCTTCGAATTTAAAGTCGAAAATTGATTTCACGTTCGGATTGATCGCGAGCGTCGGTAGCGGGCGCGGCTCGCGCGAGAGTTGGAGATTTACCTGTTCCATATGATTTAAATAAATATGCACGTCGCCAAAGGTGTGAATAAATTCGTGCGGGACAAGATTCGTGACCTGCGCGACCATAGAGAGAAGCAGGGCGTATGATGCGATGTTAAACGGCACGCCGAGGAAAACATCCGCGCTTCGCTGGTAAAGCTGGAGAGAAAGTTTTCCGTCCACGACAATAAATTGGAAAAGTGTGTGGCACGGAGGCGGCGCATGATGGTGATTGCGTATCAATTCCTGAATTTCGCCTACATTCCACCCGCTGATTATGATCCGGCGGGAGGTTGGATCATTCTTAATAAGATCAACGACATTCTGTACCTGGTCTATCTCCTCGCCATTATGCGCCTGCCACCGTCTCCATTGCTTTCCGTAAATCGGCCCGAGTTCTCCCCATTCTTTCGCGAATACTTCGTTATTTTTTATCTGCTCTACGAACTCATCCATTTTCGCTTTCCATGTATCTGAATAGCGCGGGTACTTTTTGACTAGATTATTTTTTTCCAGATAAATTTGATACGCCCATTCGTTCCATATTTTTACGTCGTTCTGCGCAAGATATTGAATATTAGTTTCGCCTTTTAGAAGCCATAAAAGCTCGTAAATCACGCTTCTCATATAGAGCTTCTTCGTCGTAATCGCCGGGAAACCGTCAGCGAGATTAAATCGGAGCTGCCGGCCAAACACGCTTATCGTTCCAGTGCCGGTACGATCCGATTTCTTTACGCCGTGA
>JBBTYG010000075.1:0-1821 GCA_038061855.1 Patescibacteria group bacterium
CTCAAAGAAGCAGCTCAAGAAAGCCACATCTCGATATTTCTAAGACAGTTCCAAAGCCCGCTAATCTACATATTACTTGCCGCAAGCGCGGCCCTCTTTGTTTTAAGAGATAATTCCGAAGCGTTTATTATCCTTTTTGTGCTTCTTTTTAACGCCACAGTAGGAACCGTACAAGAAGGAAAAGCGCAAAACATTCTGCGCGCGCTTAAAAATCTTGTCGAGACAGAAGCGGCGGTAATTCGCGACGGTCGAGAAACAGTGGTGCCGGACAAAGAAATAGTGCCGGGGGACATCCTCTTGCTTCAAGAAGGAAATAAAATTGCCGCGGATGCTCGGATTATGCTTTCGCACAATCTCAAGGTTGACGAAGCTGCGCTAACAGGAGAATCCATTCCTGTCCACAAATCAGAAGAAGTGATAAATAAAGATGTTTCGACTTCTGACCAAAAAAATATGGTTTTCAAGGGAACAAACGTTTCAACTGGGAACGGAAAAGCGATCGTAGTTGCGACCGGAGCACAGTCTGTAATCGGAAGCATTGCCCAAAAACTTACATCGCTCGAGTCAGACATTCCGCTTAAGGACAGCATTCGCTATCTTTCGAGGATTATTGTAATTACGGTTGCGTGCATCACCTCGACTTTATTCACATGGGGAATTGTCGCTGGAAAAGGATTGCAGGAAATGTTCGGGACGGTGATAGGCCTCGCGATATCGATAATTCCAGAAGGATTGCCTATTGTTATGACGCTCGTACTCGCGACAGGCGTGTGGAGGATGAGCAAACGGAACGCGCTCGTTAAAAAACTTCAAGCAGTAGAAGCGCTGGGACAAGCGCAGGTTATTGCAGTTGATAAGACCGGCACAATAACAAAAAACGAGATGGTGGTAAAAGAGGTGTATGCCGGGGGCAAAATGTTCACCATTGGAGGAATTGGATATGAACCGGCCGGAATGGTTCAACTGGACGGAAATAGAGTTAATCCGGCGGAATATTTAGAACTCACATGCTCGGGAAAAATCAGCGCGCTCTCGGCACGCGCTCAAATTGTTTTTAACGAGCGCAATAAGGAGTGGAAAATCAGCGGAGATCCGACGGAAGCTGCGCTCCAGGTTTTTTCAAAAAAGATCGGTTTCGACAGGGAAGAACTGGAAAGAACATCGCATCTTATCTCCGAAATGCCATTCGATTACAAAACGAAATATCACGCGACAATTCATGAAATCAAAGGAAAGAATTTTTTGGCATTGACAGGAGCCCCAGAAGTTGTGCTGCAGCTTTGCAAAAAAGTCTATTCGGACGGCAAAGAGAAAGACATATCAAGCGCGGAACTGGTGCGGGTCGAGGCTATGTATTCAAAGTTACTTAGCGGTGGATTCAGGGTTATTGCCGCCGCTATGGCGGACAATGTTGGCAAAAATCTCGAAGAGAAAACAACCCAAAATCTGACATTCGTAGCCCTTTTCGGAATAGAAGATTCGCTTCGGTTGGAAGTTCGCGAGGCGACAAGGCTTGCGCACGAATCGGGAATGAGGGTAGTGATGATAACCGGCGACCACGGAATCACCGCGAAATCCATCGCCGAGCAAGCAGGAATATTCAGGGAGGGCGATGAGATGTTGTCCGGGGCGGAACTCGATGGCATGTCTGATGAAGATTTGGCGAAGAAATTGGGCAAGGTGACTGTGTTTGCGAGAGTTACTCCGGAACACAAGCTAAAATTGATTCAGGCGTATAAGCACCGAGGAGAAATTATCGCGATGACGGGCGACGGAGTGAATGACGATATGTCTCTTGTTGCGGCAGACTTGGGTGTCGCT
>JBBTYG010000076.1:0-1674 GCA_038061855.1 Patescibacteria group bacterium
AGCAAAAGAAGGAATGCATAAAATTGATGAGAATGAATTTGCAAACGAATTCAAAAAACATCAAGAAATCTCGCGCGCAGGGCAGGAGAAAAAATTCGGCGGACACGGTCTTATTTTAAACACGGGCGAAGTGAAGGCGGGGAATGAAGAGGAATTTAAAAAGGCATTAAAGCTTCATACGACAACGCATTTGCTCCAACGCGCGTTGCGCGAGGTGCTCGGCAATGAAGTGCACCAAATGGGGTCGGATGTCACGGCGGAGCGGACACGCTTCGACTTCGCTTTTTCTCGCAAACTAACGCCGGAAGAAATAAAAAAAGTGGAAAATTTGATAAACGAAAAAATAAAAGAAGATTTGCCGGTTAATTTTGTCGAATTGCCGAAAGCCGAGGCGGAGAAATCCGGCGCGCTTTATTTCTTCAAAGAAAAATATCCGGAAAAGGTGAAGGTGTATTATATCGGGAACGATTTAAAATCCGCATGGAGCAAAGAGTTCTGCGGCGGCCCGCATGTAACTCATACTGGGAAAATCGGGAAAGTCAGAATCGCAAAAGAAGAGGCAGTATCGGCAGGCGTTCGGAGAATACGAGCGATGCTTTTCTAGTGATGCGAAGTTAAATACCCGTTGAAGTTTCTACGTTTGCAATTATGGGAAATCTGGTATAATGGATACCATGGAGCAGATGTTAATGTTGTCTCAGACGTTGTTTTATTTCGTCGCTTCGTTTTCGATTATCGTTCTTGGAGTGATTTTGTGCGTGATTGTGTACTATGTAGTCGAAATCGGCGGCAGGATACGCAAAATTTCCGAGAACGTGGAAAAGTCGTCGGCTGAAGTGCGCGAAAATATAACAGAGCTATTCGATAAACTGTCAGAGATTCCTTTTGTTTCATCATTTTTTAAGAAAGGTCGTATTAAAAAGGAAAAATAAGTTTAGTAAGTGGTATATGAAAAATACTAAATCGAATTTACTCGGCGGCGCTCTTGTTGGGGCGGTATTGGGAGTCGCAGCAGGAATGCTCCTCGCGCCTAAATCTGGGAAGAAACTCCGCAAAGATATAGGCGGAAGAGTTGCTGATTTTCATAAATATATTTCACCGAAAATAAAATTGCTCAAGAATATGAGCGAAGCGCAATACAAAGCGTTTATGAAAACCGCCATTGGCGGATACAGCAAGGCAAAAAAACTTTCCGCAGAAGAAGCAAAAGAGCTCGCCGGATATGCGCAAGAATTTTGGAAACATCTCAAGAGGCACTTTTAGGTGACAACTTGCGAGTCAGAATAATAAGCCTGCGGAACAGTAGCTGTGTGGTTTTTGTGCGCGCGGTACGCCGGAAAATACTAACCTTCTTTTTTTCTCAGATTTTTGTTCAATACTCTTTTCCGCAGTCGGACACTTTTGGGCGTCACTTCGACTAATTCATCATCTCCGATATATTCGATTGCCTGTTCAAGCGTTAATTCACGAGGAGGCACGAGATCGTCCGTCACTGCATCGGTTTTTGCCCGGAAGTTGGTAAGTTGTTTTGCCTTGCATACGTTTATAACAATATCCTCTGCCTTCGCATTTTGCCCAACTACCTGGCCCTCGTATACTTTAACGCCTGGGCCGATGAACATAACTCCGCGCTCCTGCGCTGCGAGAAGCGCGTAAGCGGTCGTTGTGCCAGCT
>JBBTYG010000077.1:0-4936 GCA_038061855.1 Patescibacteria group bacterium
GCGGGCTGCAGCGCTCATGCGCGGTGATAGTGCAGTAAAGTAATAAATGCGATTCAAGGGCAGCTAATTTTTTAGGTTTCTTTTCTGATCGGTTGTTTTAGCTTTACTTTCTAAGCTCAAAAACTCCGGAATTCGTAGGAGAAAAAGGGACACATCAAATGTGCTTTGTCAATTTTGTAAATATTCTCATCTACTGCTACCATAGGTAACTATGGAACTTGCAGTTACACCAAGAGAAAAATTTGGAAAAGCGGTTGCGCAAACCCGGAAAGCTGGTTTGATTCCGGCCGAAGTATATGGAAAGGGGCTCCAAAATTTGCATATTTCAATAAGCGCGAAAGATTTTAAGAAGGTGTTTAAGGAAGCGGGGAGAAATACGCTAATTACGCTTGCCGCCGGAGGAGAGAAATATTCTACGCTTGTGCACGATGTTCAAAAGGATTATTTGACGGACGAGGTTATTCATGTGGATTTTTACCGCGTTCGCATGGACGAGAAAATTAAGGCTAAAGTTCCTTTGGAATTTGCGGGCGACGCGATTGGCGTGAAGGAAAAAGGAGGTATTTTGAATATCAGCATGCACGAGATTGAAATCGAGTCGCTTCCTGCTAATTTGCCACGCCGACTTTCCGTGGACTTAAAACCGCTCGACGATATTAATAAGAGCGTGTATGTAAAAGACATTCGAGTTCCTATCGGGGTGAAAGTTTTGGTTGATCCTAATACCGCAGTTGCGACAGTGAAAGCTCCAGTTGAAGAAAAAATCGAGGAAGTTCCGGTTGATGTGAGCGCCGTGAAGGTTGAGTCCGAAGAAAAGAAAGCGGAGCGTGATGTGGAGAAAACCCAGAAGGGAGAAAAGCCTGCTGAAGCTGAAAAGCAAGCAAAACCTGCTCAAAAGTAACTTTTATGGGCCTATATCGGTTTTTGTATGTATAATGTAGAAGAGCATTGCGGTTCTTCTATAACTTATACATATGAGAAAATTCATAAAACCGAAGGTTCTTAGCGATATTTCGTTTCGAGACCAGCGCGCTGGGAAACCGCACGCGTTTTCTTCTATTCCGCGCCGGCTCAATTTGGGCTATCGGCGCGTGCTCCGCGTATCTCTTGTAGCGTGTTCCAAGTTAACAGTTTGTGTCGTAGCGGCAATCTTTTTAATTGTAGGTTCAGTTAGCGCGCCGACGTTTTTTACGACGGCTTCCGGTGCCGAGACAGACGATGAGCGCAAGGCTCTTGAATCGCAGCTTGTCCAGCTTGAAAAGCAGATAAACCAATACGAAGGCCAGGTTGTCGGCTATCAGCAGCAAGGCAAAAATCTCAAAGGACAGATTACTCTCCTGAACGACAAAATCGCGAAACTTAATTTACAGATACAGGCGGTAAACCTAACGCTTGGTCAGCTTAATAAGAAGATTAATGAGACACAGGGGCAAATCGAAGTTACTGAAAAAAGCATCGAATTTCGTCGGACGGCGCTGGGGAAATTGGTTCAAAGCTTATACGAGAACCAGCAAATCTCATTTCTTGAAGTTCTTCTTAAAAACCCTAGATTGTCTGACTTTTTCAGCAACATTAACAACATCACCATTGTTCAAAGCAATTTGCGTGTTGCGATTGAAGAGATAACCGACTTGAAAAACGATCTCAAAGACAAGGAAGAACAATTTTCATTGGCGCGCGCTGACGCCGAGAGCGTGCGTGCGTATCAGGCGGCGCAAAAGGCGCAGATAGATTCAACAAAGCAGGAAAAAAATAAACTCCTTGAGGTTACGAAAGGGCAAGAGTCTCGATACCAAGTATTGGTTAAAGAAACAAAGGTCACCGCCGCGCAAATACGAAGCAGAATATTCCAATTTTTGGGTGGCGGAGAATTAAGTTTTGAAGACGCGTACAAATACGCGAAACTTGCCGGCGGGGCAACAGGCATACGGCCGGCATTGCTTCTCGCAGTTCTCGACAGGGAATCGGCGCTTGGGCAGAATGTTGGGAAATGCAATTACAAAACCGCTATGAGCCCTTCAAACCGACCTTTGTTTTTAGAAATTGTAAGAGAGTTAGGTATTAATCCTGATATTGTTACAGTTTCATGCGCGAACAGAGACGGGGTATACGGAGGGGCGATGGGCCCCGCCCAGTTTATTCCTTCAACGTGGAATATATATAAAGACTCGGTTGCGAAAGTTACCGGCCACGCGCCTTCTTCTCCGTGGAATAACGGTGATGCTTTTGTAGCCACAGCTTTATATCTCAAAGATGCAATGACGGTTTGTTCAACCAAATATACGTCTGATGTAAGTCGCGAACGCTGTGTTGCGGCTAAATATTATGCCGGAGGACGATGGCAGAGTTATTTGTGGACGTACGGCGAGGCTGTGGTAAGCCGCGCTCGGAGTTTCCAGGGCGACATAGACACTATTACTGGTTAATAGTAAGCTAATGAAATATGGTGGAATTCAAAAAAATCGCTTTGAGAAACGGCCTTAGAATCGTTTTAATCCCGCGGCCGCAAAGCTTGGCATCAAACGTGCTTATTTTAGTCGAAGCAGGGTCAGAGTATGAAACCAAGAAGATAAACGGTCTCTCGCATTTCCTTGAGCATCTTATGTTCAAGGGGACGACAAAACGGCCGATGCCCGGCATGATTGCGGAAGAGCTTGCTAGCCTTGGCGCGCAGTCGAACGCCTTTACCGGCGAGGAATATACCGGATATTGGGCAAAAGCGGAGAGCCATAAATTGCCGAAAATCTTGGATATCGTTTCCGATTTATATCTCAATCCTATTTTCAATCCAGACGAGATCGAAAAAGAGCGCGGGGTGATTATCGAGGAGATCAATATGTATGAGGATACGCCTGCGCGGAGAGTTCAGGAGCTTTTTACTTCGCTTATCTATGGTGACCAGCCGGCTGGCTGGGATATCGCGGGACAAAAAGAAGTGATCAGGAAACTTACCAGAGATGACTTTTTGAGTTATCGAAATACGCACTATGTCGCCTCGAAGACGCTTGTTGTCGTTGCTGGAAACATGAATGAGAAAAAAACGCTTGCGGAGATCAAAAATTCTTTCGGCGGACTGAAGCGGCTTCCGCGGGTTCAAAAAAAGAAAACTGTTCATAAAAAACAAGTCATGCCGGAAATTTTCCTAAAATTCAAGGAGTCCGATCAGAGCCATTTTGTTCTTGGCGTGAAAGCGTTTGATATTTTCGATACGCGTCGGTATGCGCTCCAAGTTCTTGCGGACGTGCTTGGCGGAGGAATGAGCTCGCGTTTATTTAAACGTGTGCGCGAGGAAATGGGCGCGGCTTACTATGTGAATTCTTCGGCGGATTTTTATATAGACCATGGACATTTTGTCGTATCCGCGGGCGTTGATCATACAAAAGTTCACGAAGTACTCAAAGCGGTGCTGTTGGAGCTTTCGCGGCTGAAGGATGAACGCATTTCCGAGAAAGAGCTCCAGAAGTCTAAAGATCATTTGATAGGAAACTTAATTCTCGGTCTCGAAACGTCTGATGAACTCGCATCGTTCTACGGAGGACAGGAAATTCTTACCGGGTCAGTTGTGACGCCAGCGCAGCTTATCAAAAAAGTTCGCGCCGTTACCGCGCACGAGCTTCAAACGCTTGCAAAACTGCTGTTCTGGAAAAAACAGCTGAATCTCGCTATCATCGGGCCGTATAAAGACAAGGAGGCGTTCAACAAGATTTTTAAACTTTCCGCTGCGGCGTTACACTAAAAAAGAAGTTATGGATACAAGACCTTTCGAAGTTTCATGGGCAAGCCTGTGGAAGATTTTATTCTTTTTCCTTTTTGTCTACGTTTTATTTTCCGGAAAGCAAATATTGCTGGGGCTTTTTCTCGCTATTATCATCTCTTCTGGGCTAGATATAATCGTTGATTTTTTCGAGCGAAAAGGCGTTCCGAGGACGCTTGGCGTGATCTTGATTTTTTTGTGCGGGCTGCTTATCGCGGCGATTATTATATATGCTGTAATTCCTCTCATAATCGCGGATTTGAATCAGTTGTTTTCGGGTTTCAGCGCGTCATCGTCTTTGGGGCAGCTTCTTAATCTCAAAAATTCAAAGTCGTTTGACGCTTTTATCAATCAATTTTATTCCGATTTTTTTTCCAGTACCGCTTCGCCTCTGGATTTTTTGTCGAAAGCGCTCGGAGGAGTTGGTTTGGCAATAGCAGTGCTTGTAAGCTCGTTTTATCTGAGTTTAACGCGTGACGGCGTGGAAAAATTCTTGCGTTTTATCATTCCGCCGGATTACGAGAAAACCGCCATGAATATTTATGAACGGTCCAGAAAGAAGATAAGTTCATGGTTTCAAACGCAGATATTCAACAGTTTTATCATGGGCGTTTCCACATGGGTGCTTCTTTCCATACTTGGCGTAAAGCACGCTTTTATTCTGGGATTGTTCGCCGGTATTTTTGAAATCATGCCATTCGTCGGCCCGATTCTTGCCGGCGCGCTTTCCGTGCTTGTGGCATTCTTAACTTCCGCATGGCTCGCGCTTTACACGCTTATCGCATTTCTTGTGCTTCATCAACTTGAATCGCATCTTCTTATTCCGCTTATTATGAATCGTTCGGTTGGCTTGCATCCGGTGATTGTAATCGTCGCCTTGCTTATCGGCGCCGAAACCGCCGGATTCTTAGGAATATTAATTTCGGTTCCTGCTGCCGCGGTCTTCCATGAAGTGTTGAATGAGTGGTCGAGAAAACGAAGACCGGTTTCAGATCCTATTTGATGCCAGCTCAGGAAAAGTTTTATATCACGACGCCGATATATTATGTGAATGATCGGCCGCATGTGGGACACGCGTATACGACTATAATTGCGGATGTTTTGGCGCGTACCGCCAGGATGGCTAAAAAAGAGGTTGTTTTTCTTGCTGGGACGGACGAAAATTCACAGAAGACGGTTGAC
>JBBTYG010000078.1:0-3399 GCA_038061855.1 Patescibacteria group bacterium
TTTTAATATCGCGGCTGCCAGCCTGAAGGAGTAATTCGTATCGTCTTTCCATTTCGCCGATTGCCCATCTAAATACGCCAACCGCCTTCTTGCTTTCGGTTACGACTGGGCTTACGAGATGGGGAATGCGCGCGTAAATTGAAAGCTCAACCCGCTTCGGATCAATGAGTACAAGTTTCAACGTCGCCGGCGAGTTTTTATAAAGGAGCGAGATAAGAAGCGCGTGAATTAGTATTGATTTCCCCGATCCAGTTGCTCCGGCAACAAGCAGATGAGGCATTCGTTCAATATCGACAAATATCGGCTCGCCGCTTACGTCTCGCCCAAGGACAAATCCCAAAGGCCCGGATTTTTGAAAGTCGGGATAGTTCATGAGCGATCCGAGTCGTACCAACGCAGCCGCTTTGTTGGGAACTTCTACTCCAACGAGCGATTTGCCCGGGATCGGCGCTTCGATGCGAATCGGATGCGCCGCGAGCGCCATCGCCAGGTCCTGGTTCAACGCCGTAATTCGCGAGAGTTTTACTCCTTCGGCTGGTTTCAGTGTGTAGCGAGTAACCGCTGGGCCGATATTGATTTCTCCCATCTCCACCGGAATCCCGAAGCTGTCGAGCGTGCGTTTGATAATGTTCGCGTTCGCAAGGAGGTCGCCTGTCGTCGGTTTTTCTCCAGCGGATTTAAGAATAGAAATCGGCGGCGGGGTATAGTTGGCGAATTTTTTAAATGGAGATTTTTGTATTTTGTGCGCCGGTTGCTTATTTTCGTATACCGCGACATCTTTAGCAATTTTTTCTTCGTCTATTTGAATTTTCTCGCCGTCAATCGCATTTTCTTTTCCTTCTCCAGTTTTTTTACTTTCAGATTCCTCAGTGGTTTCGTTTTCGTCGCCGTCATTTTCTGGAATCGAATGTTCCGACGCGTTCGTTCCCGTCGCAATAATTTTTTCCTTTTTGAGCGGACGGTATTTCAATTTTATCGGAAAGTTAAAAGTCATCAGAATTGAAATAATTGCGATGATGCCGTTTATGACGCTTGCCGCAATTGTTCCAAAGGGGATTCTAAGCGATCCAAGCGCGAGCCCGAGCGCGCCGCCGTGGCCTGGGGACGCTACTTCGATGAGCGCAAGGATCGAAAAAACGAGTAGCGTTATTCCAAAAAGCGTTGTGCTTACAAGCCGTTTTCCTCCGGCAATGAGCGCGGCTGCGCCAAGCATAAGCGCGATCGGTAGTATGGCGTAGCCAACACCAAGGAGCGCGGACATGCTCTTGTAGATAAAAGCGCCTGCTGGGCCTGCTTTACCCCAATAGGCCAAAAGAAGAACGGCTGCTGCGCCGAGGAGAATGACCGCCCAAATACTCCTTTTTGTTTCCGGATGAAGGCGGTGCGTGGTTATTTTTTCCCAACTCTCTTTCTTCGCGGATTTTTTCTGTTTTCCGTTTGCCATTTGTATGTATTTTACCTCTGTGCCCAATGAAGAGCAAAGCCTATCTGTCTTTGCGGATCGCTAAATTCCAAATTAATCGCCGCTCGGGTATACTGAATTTTAAGAATATACCGACGTATGAAATTTAATCCACACATTTTTCGCGGATATGACTTGAGGGGTCTCGTGGGAACGGATTTAAACCCAGAACTTGTAGAGCATATCGGGAAGGTTTTTGGGACATATTTGAAGAGAAGAAAACTTCCGCGCGCAATTATTGGGAGGGACTCCCGGGCTACAAGCCAGGCATATGGCGACGCATTGATTCGCGGTTTGAGATTTGCCGGCATTGATGTTTTTGACATTGGGATGACGCTCGTCGGGACTTTTTATTGGGCTCAATATTATTTAAATACCAATAGCGGTGTTTTTGTTACTGCATCTCACAACCCGGCTGAGTTCAACGGGTTCAAATTCGCAAGCGATTTTTCTGAAACGCTGGTGACCGACGGCATGAACGAATTACGCCGCATGGCCGAAAAAGATGATTACGAAAAAAGCGATAAAGTCGGTACGGTCCGGAAAAAGGATATTCAGGATTCATACTTTTCTGATTTATTGACTCGTTTGCCGATTAAGAGAAAATTTCGTGTTGTGGTAGATCCAAGTTGCACAACTGCTGGCGCTATCGCGCCAGATCTCTTGCGGAAAGCCGGAATGGAAGTTGTGGAAAAAAATTGCGTGATCGACCAGTCGTTTCCCCTAGGAACAGCTGATCCGACAGAAACTCTTGTTGCCGAGCGTTTAAGAAAGGAAGTGCTAGAAGCGCATGCCGACATCGGCTTTTCTTACGATGCGGATGGCGACAGGATTGGAATTGTTGACGAGAAAGGAACGATTATTTGGAATGACGTGCTCGTCGCGATTTTCGCGGAAGACGTTCTTCACCAACATCCTGGCGCGACGATTATGTATAACACGCTGTGCTCGAAAGTAGTCGAGGAAACAATCGTCAAGAATGGTGGAAAGCCATTTATGTGGAGGACAGGACATTCTTTCTTAAAAAAGAAAAACCAGGAAATAATGGCGGCGTTCATCGGCGAACTTTCCGGCCATTTTTTCTTTTCAAAAGATTTTTACAATCATGATGACGGTTTATATTCAACGCTCCGTTTGCTACGATATCTCTCCGAAACCGGAAAATCGCTTCACGAGGCCGTTATGGATCTGCCTCAATACGTATCTAGTCCGGAAATAAAAATGTTTTGCGCTGACGATAAAAAAGTTTTTTTATTGGAGAAGATAAGCCCATTGCTCAAAAAAGATTTTCAAGGCGCTTTAGTTATCGATGATGAGCGAGCAGGAGACGGAATCCGTTTGGACATGGAGGATGCGATGTTTGTCGTCCGATATTCCCAGAATGGGCCGTATCTTACGGTCAAATTCGAAGCGCGAACCGATGATCGTTACCGCGAACTTAAGGAATATATCAGTAAATTATTACATCAGTTTAATGAGATTGATTGGAATTCGAAGATAAATGTAAACGTGAACGCGCTTTCTTAAATAAAAAAATTAGCACCATATAAACACAAAAGATAAAACCATACTTGTTATACGTGCGTCCGCAAAGCCGAGCTCGATATTTTCTTGACACGATAAGCGTTTCGATGTAATTTTCCTATCGCACGTTGAAAATCAACTCTCAACCCTGGAGGGCAACTTGAATTTTGAACTAAAGAAGCCAATCAGAATAAAAGGCAGTAACTTTTTTGGATTCCGGAGTGAGCTGTATTTAAGGCCTCATTCTTTTGCAGACAAAAAATGGCGATGGCGGACAGCGCGGAAAGATTGTATTCCAATCACTCCGCTTATTGCGAAGTTTTCCACTCGCCGCATACTGCTTGTACACGGTAGCGATTCACTCCAAATTTTCGAGCATATCGGTGCAGTGCGGTTTACCGGGCTTATCGGTG